>NZ_AQOQ01000006.1:0-149916 GCF_002888555.1 Alcanivorax sp. MD8A
TATTCACTGTTAACTATTAACTGCTCTTATTCCCACTCATCCCCATAATCATGCAGCAATTCCGCCCCCGCCTTGACCGCTTTGAGGGTCACGACGGTCAGGTCATCGTAATAGGCCACATTGGGTTGCTTGCCATGGTTGATAAACCGCAGATTGCACAACACCCGGTATCGCTCTTCACCGTCATCATCGATCCAGAGCACGTAAGGCCCCTGACCTTTTGCAGGTTGAGTCTTGCATAGTCCCAATTCCGTGCCTTTGGGAATCGACTGGCGGGCAAACAGACCCCGGCCATGAAGCGGGCTTTCCCTGACTTCGACCAGGTCTTCTCTTACATAGGGTTTTGACATGCTTTTGCACTTCTTGCTGCCGTTGATGCCATGGCATCTTGCCAGAATTCATCACAAGCTGTAATTCTCTGGGACTGACACCTCAACAAGGATCCGTTGTGAATCTGCTGCATACCGGTAAAGACCTGCTTCGCATGAACGAGCTGGCAGGCATTTTGTTCAAGTATGGTTTTGCCGACGTGATCCGCCGGCTTGGGCTGGCCACCCCCATTGAGCAGGCGGGCAAACTCGTCCGCAGCCCGGTAAAGGGCGACATCCTGCGCATGGGTACCGCTGAGCGACTACGCTGTGCACTGGAAGAAATGGGGCCCACCTTTGTCAAGCTCGGCCAGATACTGGCCACTCGGGTTGACCTGTTTCCGCTGGACTGGATTGCCGAGTTCGAGAAGCTGCAGGATCAGGCCAGCGCCATTCCCTTTGAAGAGCTTGCCCCATTGATTGAAGAGGCCCTGGGCAAGCCGATTGACAGCCTGTTTGCCCGTGTCGACCCGACCCCAATCGGGGTGGCCTCCATTGGTCAGGTCCACAGCGCCCTTACCCGGCGCGGCCAGAAGGTTGTGCTAAAAATCCAGAAGCCGGGTATTCGTAACAAGATCGACTCCGACCTTCGCCTGCTCGACCAGCTGGCCAAGCTGGCTTGCGACAACTCCGTGGAAATCCGTCGCTACCGCCCGGTGGAATTGATCCGTGAATTCCGCCGTTCGTTGCTGCGGGAGCTGGACTTCACCATTGAAGCCCGTAACGCCGATCGAATCCGCAAAAACATGCGTTCGCTGAAATGGCTCACCGTCCCGCGGGTTTACTGGGAGTTGTCGTCATCCACCGTTCAGGTTCAACAACACATTGAAGGCATCCCGGCGAAGGCACTGGAAAAGCTGGATGCCGCGGGCCTGGACCGGGCCCAGATTGCACGCCGTGGCGCCCTGGCCGCCTGGAAAATGGCACTGGAAGACGGATTTTTTCATGCCGATCCGCACCCCGGGAATTTCATCATCCTGCCGGGCAACCGTATCGCCATGCTCGATTTCGGCATGGTCGGCAAGCTCAGTCATAGCCGCCGTGAACAAATACTGCAGATGACCCGCGCAGTCGTCATCCGTGAAGCTGAACAGTGCGCGGCGGTTCTGGCCAGCTGGTCCGATGGCCAACCGGTGAACTTCGAACAATTGGTGTCGGATGTGGAAGATGTCATCAGCCAGTATCACGGCGTCTCCATCTCGGAACTGGATATCACCGCGTTGCTCAATGACATCACCGCCATGGTACGCAACCATAATCTGGTGCTGCCCAGTGATATTGCCCTGTTCATCAAGGCCATCATTACCCTGGAGGGATTCGGGCGCCTGCTTAACCCCGACTTCGATCTGATGACCGAAGCCGAGCCCCTGCTCAAGCGCATGATCCGCACCCGCTACTCTCCTGCCCGACTGGCCAAAAGCCTGAGCCTGCGGGCACTGGATGTGGTCGACAAGGTCTATGCTCCCCCCCCTGTCCCCGGCCAGCAAAGCCCCCAGGAGCAGGGACTGGACCCCCGCCAACTGGAAAGAATGGTGACCCGACTGGAACGGGGCCAGTATCGGCAGGTCCAAGCACTATTGGTCGCCTCTTCGTTCATTGGCGGCAGTGTCATGCTGGCTGGCAAAGTTGGGCCATCACCTTGGGGTATCTCCCTGTTTGGCCTTATAGTCTTCCTCGGAAGCGCCGGCTGGGCCAGCTGGCTAATGTGGGTATCCCGACGTTTCCTTCGGGAATGGGAGTAACGGAATGACAATGAAGAAACCGCTTATCATACTTTGCGCTGGCGTAGCGCTGGCAGCCTGTGCCACCTCCCCACTGGGACGGAACCAGTTTCTGCTGATGCCGGCAGATCAAATGGATGAAATGGGCGCCACCGCCTATGCGCAAATGAAACAAGAGACCCCTGTCAGTAGCAGTCAGCAGCAAACCGCTTATGTACGCTGTGTGGCCACCGCCATCACCTCAACGCTGGATGGCAGCCAGCAGTGGGAGGTCAACCTGTTCCAGGACAACAGCGCCAATGCGTTTGCCCTGCCAGGGGGCAAGATCGGGGTCAATACCGGCCTGCTCAAGGTCGCCACCAATCAGTCACAGCTGGCGACGGTCATCGGCCATGAAATCGGCCATGTGCAAGCGCAGCATTCCAACGAGCGCATGTCACTGGAGTACGCCACCCAAAATGGCCTTCAATTACTGGGCGCAGTGGCCGGTGAAGACAGCGCCACCAAACAGGGCATCATGGCCGCACTCGGTGTCGGCGCCCAGTATGGTGTCGCACTGCCGTTCAGCCGCAAGCATGAAGCCGAAGCCGATATTATTGGTCTTCAGCTCATGGCCCAGGCGGGCTTCGACCCCCGCGAGAGTGTAAATCTGTGGCAGAACATGGCGGCTGCCAACGGCGATGGGCCACCGGAATTCATGTCCACCCACCCCTCCAATGCCACGCGCATCGGCGGGCTGCAGGCTCGCCTGCCAGAGGTGATGCCGCTGTACAACCAGGCCAAGGCAGCGGGCCGCAAGCCGAGCTGTGGATGAAAGCCGCTATGAGCTTTCAGCTACGAGCTACGAGTTAAAACCCTAAAACAAAAACGCAGCCTCAAGGGCTGCGTTTTTGTTTTTACAGTTGGCTGTTGGCTGGTAGCTCAAAGCTCACAGCTGCCTTCTAACTGTAGTAAGCGTTGTCCGTCACGGTATGGTCTGTCTTGTCACGAACCCCCGTCAGTTCCGGTATACGCTCTTTCAGGGTTTTTTCTACCCCGTCTCGCAGCGTCACGTCGACGACGGAGCAGCCCTGACAGCCACCGCCGAATTCCAGCACTGCGACCATGTCCTCGGTGAGCTCCAGCAGCTGTACACTGCCGCCGTGAGAAGCCAGATTGGGATTGATCTCTGCGTAAAGCACGTAGTTGATCTTCTCTTCCACACTGGCGTCTTCACTGATATCCGGCACACGGGATTTCGGCGCCCGGAAGGTCAGCTGACCACCCATGCTGTCTTTCTTGTAGTCGATGACCGCATCTTCCAGATAACGCACGCTTTTACCTTCGATCCAGGCATGAAAGCCCTCGTAATCGAAGCGTACATCGTCCTCTTCCTGCTCACCGTCCGGGCAATACGCCATGCAACACTCGGCATGGGGGGTGCCGGGACGCTCAACAAAGATACGCACGCCAATGCCGCCCTGATCCTGCTTGCCCAGCAGGTCTCGCAGGTAGTCCTGGGCCGGTTCGGTGATGTCGATCAACTGCTCTGCCATTACGCTTCCTGATCCGGTTCGTGGCCTCAAGCCGGCCTGAAGGGCGACTGAGGTCTCTTTCCTGAGTATTTTAGTCAGGTACTCAGCATATTCAATGGTGCCACCGCCCAATCGTTTCAAGGGTGGGCCGAACGGCATCATTACGGGGTGTTCCCACCCTCGGCAGCGGCGTACAATATGCGCCCCGATTCCCGGCGTTTAGCCGTCGCCATAACGCAGGACTATGTGATGACAGACCCCAAGGATGCACCGGATCAGGACACCAAACCTGGCCTGCTGCAAACGATCAACAGCATTCTCGCTGCCCTGTTCGGTGTGCAAAGCGCCAAAAACCGGGAGCGGGACTTCACCAAGGGCGATGCCGGCAACTATATCGGCGTCTACGTCATTCTGGTGATTGCGCTTGTTATCGGCATGGTCATCACCGTCAACATGGTGCTCGACGCTGCCGCGAAATAGGCTTTTTTATATCGGTTGCCGTTATAGAGATATGCCAAGATATTTCTTTTCACTATAAGGGCGCTTTGTTAGAGTGCCGCACTCACCCAGTGCGGGTGGCGCTTAGCTATTGAATTTCAAGCAAAAGGACGGTGATACAGTCCCATGTACGTCTATCAGGAACACGATCAGCAACTGCTGAATGAACGGGTAGCGCAATATCGCGACCAGACGCGTCGATACCTGGCCGGGGAGCTCAGCGAGGATGAGTTTCTCGCCTTGCGCCTGCAGAACGGCCTTTACATCCAGCGTTATGCGCCCATGCTGCGCATCGCCGTTCCTTATGGCCTGCTGTCTTCCCGTCAGCTGCGCCGGCTCGCGCATATCTCCCGCACTTACGACAAGGGCTTCGCCCACGTCAGCACCCGCCAGAACGTGCAAATGAACTGGCCGGCACTGGAAGATGTGCCTGACATTCTGGCCGAACTGGCCGATGTCCAGATGCATGCCATCCAGACTAGCGGCAACTGTATCCGTAACACCACCACCGACGAATACGCCGGCGTGAACCCGAAGGAAATCGAGGATCCACGCCCCTGGTGCGAAATTATCCGTCAGTGGTCAACCTTCAATCCGGAATTCGCCTACCTGCCCCGCAAGTTCAAGATTGCGGTCAATGCGGTGCCTGATGAAGATCCGGCCATTATCGGTGTTCACGATATCGGTGTGCAGCTGGTACACAACGATGCTGGCGAAACCGGTTTCCAGGTATGGGCAGGCGGCGGCCTGGGTCGTACCCCCATGACCGGCGCCGTGATTGGCGAGTTCGTGCCGTGGCAACACCTGCTGTCTTATCTGGAGTCGATCCTGCGGGTGTACAACAAGTACGGCAACCGCGACAACAAGTACAAGGCCCGTATCAAGATTCTGGTGAAGGCGCTGGGTGCCGACAAATACCGTGAGCTGGTGGAAGAAGAATTCGCTGAGCTCAAAGATGGCCCCATGACGCTGACAGAAGCCGAAGTGGCCCGTATTCAGGCCTGCTTCACCGATGTGGAATACCGCAGCGATGTCGACACCAGTGAACTGGATGCCCTGCTCGCAGACAACAAGGCCTTCAACCGCTGGTACCACACCAACACCCGCCCTCACAAACAGGCGGGATACCGTGCGGTCACCCTGACACTGAAAAAAACCGGCCGGGTACCTGGCGACATCAGCGACGAGCAGCTGGATGCCGTTGCCGATCTTGCCGACAAGTACAGCTTTGGTGAAATCCGCAACAGCCACCAGCAGAACATGGTGTTCAGCGATGTGGCGGCCAGTGACCTGTTCGCCCTTTGGCAGGAACTGGACGCACTGGGCTTTGCGACCCCCAATCTGGGCCTGCTCACTGATATGGTGTGCTGCCCGGGTGGCGACCTGTGTGCCCTGGCTAATGCCAAGTCCATCCCGGTAGCGGAATCCATTCAGCGCCGCTTTGACGACATGGATTATCTCCATGATCTGGGCAAGATCGACCTGAATATTTCCGGTTGCATGAACGCTTGTGGCCATCACCACATTGGCCACATCGGCATCCTTGGTGTGGACAAGAAAGGCAAGGAGTTCTACCAGGTTACCCTGGGAGGCCGTGGTGATCGTGAATCAAAGGTAGGCGAAAAAATGGGCCCGTCTTTCGAATCCGACGAAATCACCGACGTGATCGAAAAAATCATTGGCCTGTATGTTGAGAAGCGCCTCGAGAACGAGCCCTTCATCGACACCTACGAGCGTATCGGCATGGACCCGTTCAAGGAGCATATCTATGGGTAAGGTCATTATTGACGGCGCCATCGTGGATAACGAATGGGCACGCCTGGAAGCAGATGCCCTCGAGGCAGGCCTGCCGGATGGCAAAGTCATCGTTCCGCTGGCTTACTGGCAAGAGAACCGTGACACCCTGATGACCCGTGGCGATGTGGCTGTTTGGCTCGCACCGGGCGAAGAACCCAAGGACCTGGCAGATGACCTTTCTGCCCTTTCCCTGGTGGCTATTCACTTCCCTGCATTCAAGGATGGCCGCGGCTATTCTTACGCTCGCGAATTACGCACCCGCTTTGCGTTCAAGGGTGAAGTGCGTGCCACAGGCGATGTGTTACGTGATCAGTTATTCTATCTGGCCCGCTGTGGTTTCAACGCGTTCGAAGTACGCGAAGATCGCAGCATCGAAGAAGCCGTAGCCAGCCTGAAGGATTTCACCGTCCGCTATCAGGGTGATGTGAACGACCCCCGTCCGATCTACCGTCAGGCCTGATCGCTTTACCTCGCCAAACGGTTCGAAAACGCCGCTGCGCCTTATAGCCAGCGGCGTTTTCGCATCCAGATCAGCACGCCAATGGCAATCACTGTCATGCCGGCACAGAACCAAAGGAAAGCCTTGTCATTCTCGACGCCGGGCAACCCGCCCACATTGATACCAAACAACCCGGTCAGGAAGCCAAGCGGCAAAAACAATGCTGAAATCATCGCCAGCAGATACATGCGGTCATTGATGGCTTCGTTCTGAACCGAAAAGACCTCTTCCTGGAGCAGAGTCGCATGTTCACGGGCAGCATCAAGGTCTTCAAGGAGTCGCTGGAGCCGGTCTGATGCTTCACGTACCAACAGGATATCGTCTTCAGCAAAGTGGCGGTCAGACTGGAGTTTCGCTAACGCCTCACGCTGCGGCGCCAGATAGCGGCGCAAGGTAATCGCCCGGCGACGCAAAAGACTCAGCTGAGAGGTCAACGACATGGTCGGAGACGCCTCCAACTGCTCGGCGCAACTTTCTACCTCCGCCTCGAGATTCTCGATCACATCTTCCATTCGCCAGGTCAGCTCATCAACCAATCTGGCGACCAGCCCCGACGCACTTACTGGGCCGTCTCCACCCGCCAAAGTGCCCTCGACCGTCTCGACGGTCACTAACGTACGCTTCTGGGTGCTGATCACACCATGGGGCCCGAGCCACAATCGCAGCGCAATCATATCTTCCGGCCTGGCCCCCGGATGAAGGTTCACCCCTCTCAGGTAAACCAGAAGGCCGCCATGAACTTCCGACGCCCGCGGCCGGGTTTCCGCAGCGGTGAGCGCTTCAATCACGCCGTCAGGGATACCATTGGCGGACATCCAGTCGGCACTGGCCTGTTCGGTATAATCGAGATGGACCCAGTGAGTACGATCAGACTGGAGAGCCTCGTCCGTGCCAAAAACCGTACGCCCTCCCCGGCCATCCAGGTAACAGGCGATCTTGAGCCAATGGTTTTTATCCATATCCGATCCTGCCGTCCATATTCGAAAACATGGATGAATAATGAATCATAGGGCACCGCAGAATCCATAAAAAACGCGGCCAAAGGCCGCGTTTTTACGAATCCGCAACAACGCTGGATCTCAGGGCAAGCGCACCACCACGCGACCACGCACGCCACCTTCGAGAATTTTTCCAACCCACTCGCTAACGTCTTCAAGACCAATTTCGGCCGCTTCCAGCGCCTTCGGATTTTCTGGCATCCACTGATCTGCAAGCAACTGCCACATCTGTTGCTTGATTTCACAGGGCAACTCCACGCTGTCTACCCCAAGCAGGTTCACGCCACGCAGAATGAACGGGAATACCGTCATCTCCAGATTCGGCGAACCCGCCAGGCCACAACACGCTGCACTACCGCCGTATTTCAGACTCTTCAGCGCACCGGCCAGCATTTCACCACCTACGCAATCTACCGCGCCAGCCCATTGCTCCTTGAGCATGGGTTTGCTGGCACTTTCCAGAAACGCCTTGCGATCCACAATCTCAGCAGCGCCAAGTTCACGCAGCCAGTCATGAGAATCGGCCTTGCCAGTCACTGCCGCGACCCGAAAACCCAGCTTGGCAAGAATTGCCACGCTAATGGATCCCACACCACCAGTAGCACCGGTCACCAACACCGGGCCCTGATCGGGATTTACCCCGGTATCGAGCAGCGATTCGACACACAGCGCGGCAGTCAGCCCGGCAGTGCCCATCAACATGGCATCGCGGGGCGCCAATCCTTCAGGCAACGGCACCAACCACTCAGCAGGCACACGAATATACTGCCCATAACCCCCGTCGGTATTCATACCCAGGTCATAACCTGTACAAATCACCGTATCGCCAACCGCGAAGGGGCCATTGCCGGTTTCTTCGATGACGCCAACAGCATCAATCCCGGGGGTATGAGGAAACGTTCGGGTCACCCCTTTGTTCCCGGTAGCAGACAGGGCGTCCTTGTAGTTGAGAGACGACCACTGCACACGCACCAGCACACCCTCACTGCCCAGATCAGCCAACTCACGTTCTACCACCGCATTCTGGTAGCCATTGTCGCTTTCGGTAGTCAGTAATGCCTGAAACGTCATGGTCCTCTCCTTTGACAGGCTGTTAATCAAACAGGGTTAATGCATCTGCCGTTGGCTTCCACGGTGCCACAATTTTTCCACCACCCGGTGCAGCACGTTCTCCATGGAAAAGCCCAACCGCTCACCAAGCTTGCGTTTTACTTCCCAGTTAACCTGATACAGGGCCTGGTTGTCCTTGCGCAATTGCAGTAACTCATCACTGGTCATGATGTCGTCAATCAAACCCAGTTCTTTGGCCTGAGCGCCAAACCAGTGCTCGCCGGTAGCGACCTTGTCCAGGTCAAGACCTCGACGGTTATCGCGCACAAAATCCTTGAACAGCTGGTGCGTGTCTTCCAGTTCCTGCTGAAATTTTTCACGGCCCTTATCGGTATTTTCACCGAGCATGGTCAGGGTACGCTTGTATTCCCCTGCCGTCATCAGCTCCACATCAATGTCATTTTTCTTCAGCAACCGATGAAAGTTAGGGATCTGCGCGACGACACCAATGGAGCCGATAATCGAAAACGGGGCAGCAACAATCCGGTCAGCAATACAGGCCATCATGTAGCCACCACTGGCCGCAACCCGGTCGACTGCGACCGTAAGCTTGATGCCGCTGTTACGGATACGACGAAGTTGTGAGGCCGCCAGCCCATAGCTGTGTACCAAGCCACCCGGGCTTTCCAGGCGCACCAGCACCTCGTCATCCTGGTTGGCCACCTGCAGCACCGCATTGATTTCCTTGCGCAGGTTTTCCACACAGCTGGCTTGCACATCACCATCAAAATCCAGAACAAACAAGCGAGGCATAGCTTTGTCTTCAGTGCCCGCCTTTTTCTTTTGCTTGGCTTCCAGCTTGTCTTGCTTCTTGCGCTCCTTGCGCATTTTCTTGCGCTGGGCTTCGGGCATGATCTCGTGCTCAAGACAGTCTTTCAGATCCTCGAAGTCATCATTCAGGTGACGCACACGCAGGTCGCCCTCCTGATCGGCCTTACCACGGCCCCGGCTGGCGGAAGCGGCAATGCCCCCGATGATGAAGAGAAGCGCCACCACCAGAGTGACAACCTTGGCGAGAAACATGCCATATTCAGAAAGAAACGCGATCACAATGTACCTGCTTGGGTGTTTTCAGTGAGTGCTGCCCCGACAGGGCAAACAGAAAGATCCCGGTGATTCTACCGAAGCCGGGTACAGAGGGGTATGCCAAACGGGGAGTCAGGACAGGCCTTTTGGCATGCCCCAGAGAGGCATGCCTGAACCGAGGAATCAATTCCAGCCAGAAATGGCTTGCTGTGCGGCGCCGTTCATGGGGCGAGCAACAAGTCCCGTTGCCCCGGCGTTAACCTCAAACAAGGCCCCATCCGCCATCGGCAGATAAGCCGCACTGCCGTAGCGCGCATCAATGAGCACACTCCAGCCATCATTGGCCATTTGCCAGACATCAATCCCGACCGGGTCGCGGTGAAGGCTGTATACCGTGCGATCCCGGGAGCGCTCGTCTTCCAGGGCATAGTAACGGCCGGATATCCGGTCGAGCTGATAACCCGGCTTCAGCCCGAGAAGACTGAAAGGCACCCGCCACTTGATAATGCGCGCATCAAGCTGCCACTGATCGCCCTTGAGGCGAAAATCCTCTGCGCTGCCATCCGTGCGGGTCACTGTAGCAATAAAGGACTGCTCTCCGGATTGACGAAAACTCACCGTCGCCACCGGCACTTCCTGAGCATATTCCTTGTAGCCGTAAATGTTCAGGGCAAACAGGCTCAGATAGACCGCTGCCACAACCAGCAAAATGCCAGCGGTGCCCTTCAACCATTGCAGCAACCAGCGCTGACGCAAGAGCACCGTTGCACCCAGCAGCACAAAAATCAGGCTGAAGGCAAACAGAACCAGAGGGGCAAGCGTGTAGTTCATGAAAAGTCCTTGTTAATGAAAACGGGCAATCCAGTGATCAATGAGGCTGCGGGCAATGCTCCCCGGGGGCGGTGTCATCGGCAGATCGTTGTAATGAAACCAATCGGCCTCGACAATCTCATCGTCATCAATGCGAATCTCGCCGCTGGCATAATCCGCAAGAAAACCCAGCATCAGGGAATGCGGAAACGGCCAGGACTGGCTACCCAGGTAGTGAAGCTCTCCCACCTCAATGCCGCTTTCTTCTCTGACCTCACGGGCAAGCGCCTGTTCCGCGGTTTCACCGGCTTCCATAAACCCGGCAAGACAGGAAAAGAACCCTTCAGGGAAGCGTTCGGAGCGACCCAGCAAGGCATACTCGCCCTTTGTTACCAGGGTAATCACACAAGGGGTGATACGAGGATATTGGCTGTAGCTGCAGGATGGGCACACCATGGCAAGATCACGGGGGTGCGGCTCTGTCGGGGTACCACAGCGGCTGCAAAAACGGTGATTTTTTTGCCAGGAGAGAAACTGCAGAGCGCGACTGAACATGGAGAAACCCGGCTCATCCAGCGCGCCCATCAAACGTCGGGCAGGCATGGGCTGCAGGCTACCATCGTCGAGTTCATGGCGGCTGAACTCGCAGACATAGCATGGCTCATCGCCCAGCCAGCCAAGAAAATGGTAATCCGGATGCTGGCGCAGCAGAAACGCCGGCAATTGTGGCAGCCAATCCTGACCCGGCGCCCCTGCCACCAGAATGTTCTGCTCATGAATCACGTAGCAGCGTGCGGTGTCGGCATCGTTGGATTCCGGGCGAGACAGATCAATCATGTCAGGCAACCTTGTCCACCGGGTACCCCAGGGCTTTCATGCTTTCTTCAGCGACTTCAAGCACGCCTTCGCCAATCGGTTTCTGCTCTTCCATGCTTTCCAGGTAGTAATCGACCCCGGTCAGCGCGTCGGCCAGGGTCTCCATGTTTTCGCGGGTCGGGGCCGTTTCGCCTTCGATCAATTGCTTGCGAATGTACTGGTGACACGCTTCTGTCACCCCCTTCGCCCGCTGTAACTCCAGGAACATCAGGCCGCCGGCAATGGAGGCAAAAGTACCTGGCAGGTTTGACAGGTGCATGGCATCCCAATTGTTGTCCATGAAGGAGCTGATGGACCGCTTGGCCAGGGCCAGGCCAGCCCGACACTCACCGACAACTGTCATTCGAGCTTCATCAAGCTGGTACAGGGAAATAGCCGTGTTATTGCTGGCCTTGTGAACATCATCTTCCGGCGCGAGGCTGCGCTCAAGATTTGCCGCCACGTTTTCCACTCGCAGCAGATCATCCACGAGGGCATGGAATGCATCGGTCTCGACACTCTGGTCAGCAGGCCACTGCCGAACCTGAGCGGAGCGGTCCTTGATGGCCGCCGCGTCATCATCCTTGCCGATCATGGACAGGGTGCTGCCCAACTGACTGAGACTATCCGCCACCGCTTCATAATTGGTATCGGCCACCCCCTGGGAGGCAAGATCCAGAGTCTGTTTCAGCTCACCAATTTCATCCCGCATGGCACTGGCCACTGAACGAATCACGGAGCCACTGGCCCCTGTCATCAAGGACAGTTCACGTTGAAGCTCGGTATCCGAAATTGCATTTTTCAGATCAAAGACCTGTTTCACCTGGCCAATCACACCATCCTGTACGGCGCTCAGCGAGACCAGATAAAGGCTTTCCTTGAGAAGCAGTAAAGGCGCATTTTCATCCAACGCCTGGCCACCGTCATACACCACCTTCTTCAGCTGGCGATCGTACTGGGACAACAATGCCTTGCGAGCGGGCGTAAGGGCCATTTCATCTGCCGCCATGGCCATCAGGGCGGCCTGCCCCACCCAGAAAAAGCGGCTAAGGCCACACGGGCCTGCCGCCTTGTCGAGTCGCGCCATGGCGCGGGCCATTAATTTGAGGTGCGTCGGCGGGTTCTGCTCACGCAGGATACCGACCAGCCCGACCTGATACATATGCCGCAACCGGCGAGATAATGCCGCCAGCTCATCACGGCTGACCTCAGTGTCAGGGGCTTCCGGGTTGCGCTGGCGGGACAGATCTGCACTGAAGAAATGACTTTCCTGAATCAATGGCTTGCCGCCAGCTCGACGCAGCTCATTGATGCCGCCAATCAACAAGGATGGCAAGGTACGATTCTTCAACTGAACGTAATCGAAATAACGGGTCAACAGCACAATGGCATTGCCCAACGCCTGAATCCGGCTTTCGGACACTTTTTCCAGCAACTCGCGCGCGGCCAGCGCCATTTCTTCGCTCATCAGGGCGGCAGCAGGAAGCTCGACCACCTGACAGATCCCCCGCAACTGCTGAAACGCCGTTGCACAGTGCTCCAGCTCTTCTTTCAGAGCGTTATCATCGGAAAACGCCTCCAGCCGGGTCTCAGCTTCGGTCAAGGTGCTATCGATCGCTTCCTTGAGAAAAGTCAGGGAGGTGGTGTTTGTAATGGCGACCATGGACTCTCCGCAAGCACCAAACTTTATTATTGTCGGGCTGAAGCCCGGGTATTTTGCCCCCCGGATGCGCCCGAAACACTACAACAAGATTGTAAAACAAGGCGCATCAACTTTGGCATGCGATTAAACACTGCGTCAACTTTCAAATGTAAGCAACTGATTTATTGGCTTTTTGTTAACCTCGCCACAGTTGCAAAAGGCGTAAAAGCCTTATTACCTGTTACCGCTACCCAGCAGGGATCGCAATACGACCTTGATCTAGGACAATTTGTCCATGCTTTGCACTGTACTGGGGCATGGCAACTCCTTATCATTGCGGCGCCCAACCCCCACCCAACGCCCAGCAGGTAATTGTCATGCCCGCGACCATCGGCCGCGCCTTTTTGCACAACTTTCTCGGTCAGGCTCCGGCCTGGTACAAGTACACCATCATTGCGTTCCTGGCGCTCAACCCTGTGGTGGCGCTGACCCTCGGCCCTGTCACCGCGGGCTGGCTGCTGTTGGCAGAGTTCATTTTCACCCTGGCCATGGCCCTGAAGTGTTACCCGCTACAGCCGGGTGGTCTGCTGGCCATTGAGGCGGTCATGATTGGGCTGACCTCAGCCGATACCGTGCTGCACAAGGTAGAGAGCAACCTTGAGGTGATGCTGCTGCTGATCTTCATGGTAGCGGGTATTTTCTTTCTCAAAGACCTGCTGCTATTCATGTTCACCCGCATCTTGCTGGGGGTGAAATCCAAGGTGCGATTGAGCCTGCTGTTCTGTATGGCGGCAGCGGTGCTGTCTGCTTTCCTGGACGCACTGACCGTTACTGCGGTGGTCATTGCCGTTTGTACCGGCTTCTATGGCATCTACCATAAGGTCGCCTCTGGCAAGACATTCCAGCAAAAACACGACCATGGTGACGATACCAGCGTTGAAGAACTGCACCGCGAGGACCTGCGGCGATTCCGTTCTTTTTTGCGTAGCCTGTTAATGCACGCCGCGGTCGGCACCGCACTGGGCGGTGTCTGCACACTGGTGGGGGAGCCCCAAAATCTGCTGATTGCGAACAAGGCAGGCTGGGAGTTTGGCGAGTTCTTCCTGCGCATGGCCCCCATTACCCTGCCGGTTCTGTTGGTGGGATTAATGACCTGCGTCTTCCTTGAAATCAGCGGCAGCTTTGGCTACGGCGAGGATATCCCCGAAAAAGTACGTGGCATCATGCGACAGTACGCGCTGGAGCAAGACCGCAAACGCACCCCCCAGAACCGGGCAGCGCTGGTTGTCCAGGCAATCACGGCCGTCTGGCTGGTCGTTGGCCTGGCCACTCACGCAGCCTCGGTTGGCCTGGTGGGGCTCACAGTCATTATTCTTGCCACATCCTTTACCGGGATCATCGAAGAACACCGCCTCGGTGCTGCCTTCGAGGAAGCTCTGCCCTTCACCGCGTTGCTCACCGTCTTCTTCGCGGTGGTCGCAGTGATCGCCGATCAACAGCTGTTCGCACCCGTTATCGAATACGTACTGACCCTCGAGAAGCATGTCCAGGGCCCGGCGTTCTACATCGCCAACGGGGTACTGTCAGCTGTGTCCGATAACGTATTCGTCGCCACGGTCTATGTAGACGAAGTCGGCCAGGCGCTACTCAAGCAGGAAATTGACCGCGATACCTTTGACCTGCTGGCCGTCGCCATCAATACCGGGACCAACATTCCCTCCGTTGCGACCCCCAACGGCCAGGCGGCCTTCCTGTTCCTGCTGACGTCTGCACTGGCACCTCTGGTCAGGTTGTCCTATGGCCGCATGGTGATCATGGCCCTGCCCTACACCATCGTCATGTCCATCACCGGTCTGGTGATGACGGCCATGGCACTGGAGCCGGCGACTACCTACATGTACGAGAATGGCTGGATCGAGCACCACGATGCCAGTGAATACAGCGAAAGCCCTGAAGAGCATCATTGATGGGGGCCACCGGGGAAGGGGTATTACCCCCTTTCCCGGTCAGACAGAAAGACAGGATTAGGGAGCCAGCCTGAAAGACTGAGCACGCAAGGCGTTGTTCAGAGGCTCCCTAGTGCAGCGAATCGCTCTCGGAGCGCTCCCACAGGGTAGGCTCTCCATTACTGCCCGCAATGGCTTGCAGCTTGGCACTGTGCCGTGCCACTTCAGACTCACTTGCACGCACCACTTTCAACGGTGAGCGCTGGGCATCCAGCCGGCGGATGGCTTCTGCCACTGCACTACCGCCCTGATCGGCGCCGTCACTCCCCCCCAGCGACAGCCGGGTCTGGCCACCGGTCATGGCGAGATAGACATCCGCCAGGATCTCCGCATCCAGCAAGGCCCCGTGAAGCTCACGGTGTCCGTTTTCCACGTCATAACGGCGACACAACGCATCCAGGTTGTTCTTCTGGCCGGGATGCTTCTGCCGTGCCATGACCAGGGTATCCAGCACCCCGCAGCGCTGTTCAATGCTGCCGTAGGCGGCGCCCAGCCGGCGCAATTCATGGTTCAGGAAGCCCACATCAAAGGGGGCATTGTGAATCACCAGTTCGGCGCCATCTACAAAGGCCAAAAACTCATCAACCACCTTGTCAAACGTGGGCTTGTCCGCCAGGAACTCGGTGCTGATGCCGTGCACAGCCAGCGCCCCTTCGTCGATGTCCCGCTCAGGGTTGAGGTACAGATGAAGATTATTGCCGGTAATCCGGCGATTGATGACTTCAACACAACCGATTTCGATCACCCGGTGCCCATCATTGGGCTCCAGGCCGGTAGTTTCCGTATCGAGTACGACCTGACGCATTAGCTTTCCTTCACCAGTATTCGGTTACAACTCGTCGATGCCACGATTGGCCAGCGCATCTGCCCGTTCATTTTCCGGATGACCGCTATGCCCTTTGACCCATTGCCAATCGATGGTGTGTGGCTGCGCAGCGGCATCCAGACGCTGCCACAAATCCACATTCTTGACCGGCTGCTTTGAGGCCGTTTTCCAGCCGCGCTTCTTCCAGTTGGCCATCCAGGAGGTAATGCCATCCATGACATAACGGGAATCCGTGGTCAGCACCACCTGGCACGGCTTGGTCAGGGTTTCCAGCCCACGAATCGCGGCCATCAGCTCCATACGATTATTCGTGGTCTCAGGCTCACCACCGTACATTTCTTTCTCATTGCTGCCGTAACGCAACACAACGCCCCAGCCCCCTGGGCCAGGGTTACCCCGGCAGGCGCCGTCGGTATAAATATAAACTGCTTTCAATGAATCAGGACTCCCGGTTCTGCTGCCCCCAGCGCGCCACTGGCACAGGAACAACGGTATTGCGAGGCACTTTACGTTGGCGGCTCGGCAAAGGCTTGACCATACCCGCCCGCTTGCGGGCAACCAGCAAATAGGTACCGCCATGACGAGGCCACAATACGCGCCCCAGCCACGCCAGCAAACGAATCCGCGAACGGCCATGTTGAGAAAGCGGCATAGTATAGAAGCCACTGGCCATCCCATCGACCTCAAATCCCAACACCTGCAGCCAGTCCGTGACACGGTTTGGCCGGTAGAAACGGCCGGACCAGCCAGGACGCTCACGCCAAAAGAACCAGCGCGCCAGCCCCATCATGCTCAAGGGATGGAAACCGACCAGCGCAATCTTGCCCCCCGGCGCAATCGCCCGGCTGGCTTCCCGTAACACCTGGTGAGGGTCCTGTGCGAAATCCAGCACATGATGCAGCACCATGAGATCGACGCTACTCTTGGCAAAGGGCAACAACTCCGGCCGCGCCTGGATCGCCACTCCGTCAAACCCTGGCGGCGCCACCGAGGTATGCCAGCGCAAGGGGCACTCGCGCAGCAAGTCCTGGCCGCGGCTACTGTACGCCACCACAGCACGCTGTCCGACCTGGCCGCGCAACCACTCGTTGAGCATGCCCGCTTCAGCAGCCAGCACGGCCTGGCCGGGCTCTGTTTCGAGCCATTGGTCGAACCCGCGGACCATCGCTTCCGAGCCTGCAGCAGAGGGACTGAACGAAATACGGTTGAGTGGCGGCAGTTGCATGGGGACAATACCTGTTAAACGTCTTCCTCAGGAGCCTATCACGTCATGCTATCGAGCCCCACTGCCATCCCCGCATTCCGTGACAACTATATCTGGGCCATCCCCCAGGGTGACGCTTGCGTCGTGGTAGACCCCGGTGACGCCGCCCCGGTCGAGCAGTTTCTGGCCCAGCACGCTCTTGCTCTCACCGCCATCGTGATCACCCATCACCACCCGGATCACGTGGGCGGAATCGCAGCCCTTACCGCCAACAGGGATATCCCCGTGTATGGCCCAGCCCGCGAATCCATTCCCGGCATGACGCATCCCTTGCACCACAATGACTGCATTACCCCCGCTGGGCTCGATATCGCCCTCAGCGTGATGGAGGTGCCAGGCCATACGCTGGGACACATTGCCTTCTACTGCGCCGACCAGCACTGGCTGTTTTGTGGCGATACCCTGTTTGCCGGAGGTTGCGGGCGACTGTTTGAGGGAACTCCGTCACAAATGCATGATTCTCTTCAAATCCTCGCCGAACTGCCCGGCGAGACCCTGGTCTACTGTGCCCATGAATATACTCAGGCCAATCTGGACTTTGCCCTGGCGGTAACTCCGGACGATCTTCGACTGCAGGCGCGCCACAGCGCCGTGAAGCAAGCAAGGCAGCTGGGAGAGATTACCCTGCCCTCCACGCTGGCCGAAGAAACCCGTACCAACCCCTTTTTGAGGGCATCGGACCCTGCTGTCAAAGCAGCCTGCGAGGCCCGCGAGCCCGGTGCCCGCGAGAGTGATACGCAGACGTTTGCCGCCTTGCGTCGCTGGAAGGACAACTTTTAGCCGACAGCGCTTGCTGCCGGCAAAGCCTGACTTTTAGAATTACCGAAAATTTTTGCTGTCCGAATTATTATGAAAATATTTTTTAGCGCAGCCATGTTGGTAGGACTGGCCCTGTTGTCTGGTTGCGCCAGCCATCAATCCATTGATGAATTGCCCCCCATGCCCGCGGCAGAGCCCTCGGTAGATGACGTGAACTTGGCCAATGGCATGGAAGAACCCGCGCCGGTGGACGACGCCAGCAAACCTGACCCGGCCGATGATGACGATCTGTGGGTCCGCCTGCGTGCCGGATACGGGCTCGATCTCACCGTTGAAAACGACCGCATTCGCGTGCAACGGGAATGGTATGCCCGGCACCCTCAATACTTTCAACGGGTGACCACTCGCTCCGAGCGCTATCTTCACTATATTGTCGAGCAGGCAGAAGCCCGTGAAATGCCACTGGAACTGGCACTACTGCCCATAGTGGAAAGCGCCTTCGACCCCTTTGCCTATTCCCACGGCCGCGCCGCTGGCCCCTGGCAGTTCATCCCCTCCACCGGTGACTACTTCGGCATGCAACGCACCTGGTGGGAAGATCAGCGCCGCGATGTCATCAAATCCACCAATGCGGCCCTGGATTACCTGCAGAAACTGTCCAATCGCTTTGACGGCGACTGGCTTCTGGCGCTGGCCTCCTATAACGCCGGGGGTGGCACGGTCTCCCGTGCCATTCGCCGTAACGAAGAGGCAGGCAAACCGACGGATTTCTGGAGTCTCAAACTCCCTCGTGAAACCACTGCCTACGTGCCCAAACTGCTCGCCATCGCCCAGATCGTGCAGGAGCCGGGCAAGTACGAGGTAGCACTACACCCCATCCGCAACGAACCCTATTTCGAGCAAGTAGACACCGGTGGGCAGATTGATCTGGCCCAGGCGGCTCGGCTGGCAGACATTTCCGTCGAGGAGCTGTACCTGCTCAATCCGTCCTACAACCGTTGGGCCACCTCACCGGATGGCCCTCACCGGCTGCTAATCCCGGTGGAGCGGGCAGACAACTTCCGCACAGGCCTCGCCGCCCTGCCCGCTGACCAGCGCATGCAATGGGCCCGCTATGAGATTCAGCCCGGCGACAACCTCGGCGCCATTGCACGCCGTTACCGCACCACCCCCCAGGCACTACGCAGCATCAACCATCTGAAGGGCAACACCATTATTGCAGGTCGTACCCTGCTGATTCCCGGGCCCGCGGCCAGTAGTGACAGCTACACCCTGAGTGCCGACGCCCGCCTTGCCGCCAATCAGGGGCGTGAGCGAAACGGCCGCACCCGGCTCGATTACACCGTGCGCTCCGGCGACACCCTGTGGGCGATTGCCCGTTCCCATGACGTGGGCGTGAAAGAGTTGGCACGCTGGAACAACATGGCACCTGGCGACAGCCTGAGCATCGGCCAGTCACTTGCCATCTGGGCCAAAGGCAGTCAGGCAGCCAGCCCGGCCAGCCGGGCTGACGACAAGATGGTCCGAAAGGTTCGCTATGCCGTACGTAACGGGGATTCCTTGTATGCCATTGCCGACCGCTTTAATGTATCGGTAAACGATATCAAGAGCTGGAACCAGACAGTGGCCAGCAACCGATACATTCAACCCGGGCAACGGCTGACTCTTTACGTTGATATTCGCCAATCTTTCTAAACGATGTCTGATCACTGCCTGCCTGTGCCTGGGGATTCTCCCTTCGGCACAGGCGGAACAGCCCCACGTCACTCGTAGCCACGGCTACCACCCCTTCGGCGACCTGAAATACCCCGCCGACTTCAAGCATCTGGATTACGTAAACCCGGACGCCCCCAAAGGCGGCAGTATCACCTTGTTCGGAAACGGCACCTTCGACAGCCTCAATCCCTATATCCTCAAGGGCATCAGCCCCGCTGATACACCCGGCATCCAGATGTACGGGGTCACCGAGCTGGGTGACAGCCTGCTAATGGGATCTCAGCCACATAACCCGCTGGGGGATGAAGCCGGAGCAGCTTACGGACTGATCGCCGACTGGATTGAATACCCTGAAGACCGCAGCTGGTGCATTTTTCACCTGCGTGATGGCGCCCGCTTCCATGATGGAGAACCCATTCGCGCTGACGATGTGGTGTTCTCATTCAACACCCTGCGCGAACAGGGGCACCCCGAATACAGCCTGCGGCTGGTCGATGTGGCCTCTGTTGAAGCGATAGATGCACAAACGGTTCGCTTTACCTTCAGTGAGGCGCGGCGGGACTTGCCCCTGATTGTTGGCGCCATCCCGATTCTGCCAAAGCACTACTGGGAAAAGCACGATTTTACCCGCACCACACTGGAACCGCCGGTCTCCAGCGGCCCGTACCGGGTCAGCGACATCAGTGGCGGCAAAAAGGTGGTATTTGAGCGGGTTGAAGATTACTGGGCAAAAGACCTGCCAGTGAATCGCGGGCGTTACAATTTCGACAAGGTGATCTTCGAATTTTACCGGGATGCCGATGTGGGATTTGAATCGTTCAAGTCTGGCGGTTATGACCTTCATTACACATACAGTTCGAAACGCTGGGCTACCGCATTCAACTTCGCCGCCATGAATGACGGGCGAGTCTTGCGGGCGGAAATCCCCCACCGGATTCCCCGCCCGGTTCAGGCCTTTTTCTTCAACACCCGGCGGGCCCCATTTGACGACCAAAGGGTGAGGAAGGCGGCAAGCCTGCTGTTCGATTTCGAGTGGTCAAACCGTAACCTGTTTGCCAACGCCTATACCCGTACCGTTAGCTGGTTTCCCAATAGCCCGTACCGTGCCACCCAAAGCGCAACAGACGCCGAGAAGGCCCTGCTTGCTCCGCTGACCAGCGCATTGCCCGACGATTATTTTTCTGCGGATATCACCCCGCCGGTCAACGACGGCAGCGGCCAGATCCGTGACCGAATGCGTGAAGCCCTCACGCTTCTCAAGGAGAGCGGCTGGCAGATGCAAGGCAACAAGCTGGTCAACAGCGAGGGCAAACCGCTTCGCTTCACGGTTCTGAATTACCATAACCCCGGTATCTACCGCATACTTGCTCCCTGGTTCCGCAATCTCAAACGACTGGGTATTGAAGCCGATTACCGGGAAGTCGACCCTGCGGCCTTCAAGGAAAAGCTGGATCACTTCAAGTATGACGTGGTGCTGTCTGTGCTGCCCATGCGCGACTACCCAGGCCCGGAGCTGAAGGATTATTTTCTCTCCGACAGCGCCAACATTTCGGGCAGCCGCAACCTGGCCGGCATCAGCGATCCGATTGTGGATCACCTGGTTAACACCGCGCTGTCCGCCGCGACAGAAAATGACTACACGCAGGCACTGCAGGCACTGGATCGTCGCCTGCGCTACCAGCATTATGGCGTCCTCAATTACCATATCCGCCACCACAGGATTGCCTGGTGGGACAAGTTTGCCCGTCCCCCGGAACCAATCCCCTTCGGGCTGGGTCTGGATACTTGGTGGATGAAAGAATAAAAAGGAGTTCCTATGGCCATTCACGGCACCATTCATCAACGAATGCTGCGTGGGCTGTTTCTGGGGTTGTGTCTTTGTTCCGGGCTAGCCAGCGCGGAAGTTCACAAGGGCCACGCCATTGCCATGCACGGCGAGCCCCAGTACCCGGCAAGTTTCAGTCATTTTGACTATACCAATCCGAATGCTCCCAAAGGCGGCTCCCTGCGTCTGCATGTGGTAGGCAGCTTCGATTCACTCAACCCGTTCGTGCCCAAGGGGCGCCCCGCTGCCGGCATGGGGGCAACCGATAACTCCCATCTCTACGATTCGCTCACCGTGCGCGGCGAAGACGAACCCTTCACCCAATATGGGCTACTGGCAGAAACCATCGAGTGGCCAGATGACCGCAGCTGGGTACGCTACCACCTGCACGAAGAAGCCCGTTTTTCCGATGGGCACCCGGTGCGTGCCGAGGACGTGGCCTGGACCTTTAACACCCTGATGGAGAAAGGGCGCCCTTTTTACAGCTATTACTATGCAGAAGTGGATAACGTCGAAATCAACGACCCACTTACGGTGACCTTTCATTTCAAGCCTGGCAGCATCAACAAGGAGCTCCCGCTGATCATCGGTCAGCTTCCCGTGTTACCCAAACACATCTGGGAAAAACAGGACTTCGAAAAAAGTGGCATGTCTATTCCCGTAGGCTCTGGCCCCTACCGTATCGTCAAGGCCGACCCCGGCAAGCAGATTACCTATGCGCTGCGTGACGATTACTGGGCAAAAGACTTGCCGGTCATGCGCGGCCGTAACAACTTCGGCACCATCACTTACGATTATTACCTCGAAGAAAATGTGGCACTGGAAGCCTTCAAAAGTGGCAACTACGACTGGCGCCACGAAAACAACTCAAAACTGTGGGCAACGGCCTACAAAGGGCCCGCTTTCAGCAAAGGGCAGATCAAGACCGAAACCGTCGCTCACCACAACCCGTGGGGCGCACAGGGCTTCCTGTTCAACATCCGCAAACCCCTTTTCCAGGATATGACCCTGCGCAAGGCCATCGGCTACGCGTTCGATTTCGAGTGGTCCAACAGCAACCTGTTCTACGGTCAGTACAAGCGTAACCGCAGTTATTTCGAAAACTCCGACATGGCGGCAACCGGCTTGCCCAGCAAGGCCGAGCTGGCATTGCTGGAGCCGTTCCGGGACCAGCTACCCGATGAAGTCTTTACCACTGCCTACCAGCCCCCGCAGAGCGACGGTTCTGGCCGCCCACGTGAGAATCTTCGCCAGGCGCAACAGATGCTCAAACAGGCGGGTTACCAGTTCCGTGATGGCACCCTGTTCTCGCCCAAGGGGACCCCGGTCAAATTCGAGATTATGCTCAGCTCCCCGGCCTTCGAGCGTGTGGTGCTGCCATTCTCGCGCAACCTCAAAGCCCTGGGCATTGACGCCAGCGTTATCACCATTGATTCAGCCCAATACGTGGAGCGCATCCGTAATTTCAATTTCGACATGATTGTGGGGCGCATCGGGCAATCCAGCTCTCCAGGCAATGAGCAGAAGGAATACTGGAGCTCAGCCGCTGCCGATCAACCCAACAGCCGCAACCTGATCGGCATACAGAACCCGGTCGTGGATGCCCTGGTCGACCAGATCATCGCGGCCCCCAACCGCGAAGCGCTGGTGACCAGCTGCCGAGCCCTGGACCGGGTGCTGCAATGGAATTACTACTCGGTGCTTAACTGGTACACCAACGAGCATCGCATTGCCTACCAGGCCCGGCTGCGTCACCCGGAGTTTGCCCGGTACGTGCCACTCGATACCTCTCTGGACACCTGGTGGGATAGCACTGCGCAATGAAGCTCTATATCGGCAAACGCCTGTTGCTGGTGATACCGACTCTGTTTGGCATTTTGTTGTTGAACTTTGTTGTTATCCAGGCCGCGCCCGGTGGGCCCGTGGAAAAAACCCTGGCTGAACTTCAGGGGATCGGCACTGGCGGCACCGGAAGCAGCTTTGCCGGCGGCAGTGCCGACACCATGACCGGGGGCAATTACCAGAATGCCAAAGGGCTGCCCCCGGAACTGGTGGAGCGTATCGAGAAGATGTACGGCTTTGACAAGCCTGCCCCCGAGCGCTTCTGGCTCATGGTGAAAAACTATTTCAGCGGTAATTTTGGCGAATCCTACTACCGCGATCGGTCGGTCACCGAGTTGATCATCGAGCGCCTGCCAGTCTCTATCTCTCTTGGCTTGTGGAGCACCCTGATCGCCTATCTGGTCTCCATCCCCCTCGGCATTCGCAAGGCGGTGCACGATGGCACCCGTTTTGATGTATGGAGCAGCACCCTTATCGTCATCGGCTTCGCCATTCCCAGTTTCTTGCTGGGCCTGCTGTTGATCGTGCTGTTTTCCGGCGGCTCCTATTTCGAATGGTTCCCGTTACGCGGGCTCACCTCTGACAACTTTGATGAACTCACGGTAATGGGCAAGGTATGGGACTATATCTGGCACATCACCCTACCCACCATAGCCATCGTGGCCGGCAACTTCGCCACCCTGTCCATGCTGACCAAGAACTCCTTCATGGATGAGATCCGCAAGCAGTATGTGCAAACCGCCCGCGCCAAGGGTCTGGCGGAAAAACAGGTGCTGTATGGTCATGTGTTCCGCAATGCCATGCTGATTATCATCGCAGGCTTCCCCGCTGCCTTTATCAGCATGTTCTTCACCGGTGTGCTACTGATCGAATACATCTTCTCACTGGATGGCCTCGGCCTGCTGGGCTTCGAAGCGGTGATCAGCCGGGACTACCCGGTGGTATTCGGCACCCTGTTCATCTTCACCCTGTTGAGCCTGGTCATGAAGCTCGTCAGTGACCTGACCTACGTGTGGGTCGATCCGCGCATCGATTTTGAGCGGAGAGACCACTGATATGCCTCTGCTGAAAATCACCAACCCCGTCTGGGCCCGCCAGTGGCAAGCATTTCGCAGCAATCGTCGCGGCTACTGGTCGCTATGGGTATTTCTGTTGCTGTTTGTGGTGAGCCTTGGTGCCGAGCTGGTCGCCAACGAAAAGCCGTTGCTGGTGAGCTTCGAGGGCGATTGGTACGTGCCGGTATTCAACAGCTACCCGGAGACCACCTTCGGCGGCTTTTTCGAATCTGAAGCCAACTACCGAGACCCGGTGGTACAGGAGCTGATCAACGAAAAGGGCTGGATGATCTGGCCCCCTATCGCCTTCAGCTACAACACCATCAACTACGACCTGGATGTCCCTGCCCCGGCCCCGCCCTCCTCGGAGAACTGGCTGGGTACCGATGACCAGGGCCGCGATATCCTGGCCGGACTGTTGTACGGGTTCCGCATTTCCGTGCTGTTCGGGCTGATGCTGACCATCCTGTCGAGCATCGTCGGTATCCTCGTGGGTGCTGTGCAAGGCTACTACGGCGGCAAGCTGGACCTGTTTGGCCAGCGCTTTATCGAAATCTGGTCCAGCATGCCCACCCTGTTCCTGATCATAATCATTTCCAGTTTTGTGGTTCCCAGCTTCTGGAGCCTGCTGGTCATCATGTTGCTGTTTTCCTGGATGACACTGGTGGATCTGGTTCGTGCTGAATTCCTGCGCTGTCGAAACATGGATTACGTGCGCTCAGCCAAAGCCATGGGCGTGCGGGCTCCGGTGATCATGTTCCGCCACATGCTGCCCAATGCCATGGTCGCGACGCTGACCTTCCTGCCCTTCATCCTCAATGCCGCCGTTGTCACACTGACATCTCTCGATTTCATCGGCTTCGGCTTGCCGCCCGATGCCCCCTCGCTGGGCCGGCTGGTAGGCCAGGGCAAAGCCAACTTGCATGCCCCCTGGATTGGCATCAGCGTTTTCACCACGCTCACCATCATGCTGACGCTGCTGGTGTTCATCGGCGAAGCGATTCGTGACGCCTTTGACACAAGGAAGTTTTTGCAATGAGCCTGCTTTCCTTGCGCGGACTACACATACAGTTTGGTCATCAGGTTGCCGTGGATGGCATGGATCTGGACCTGGAACCCGGTCGCATGCTGGCACTGGTGGGCGAATCCGGCTCGGGGAAGTCGTTAACGGCCCTCTCGATACTCGACTTGCTGCCCGACAGCGCCACCTGGAAAGCGGACAGCGTGACTTTCGAGGGTGAGGACCTGCTGCAGCTCAACGACAAGCAGAAGCGGGCCTTGCGCGGCGGCCGTATCGGGATGATTTTCCAGGAGCCGCTGACCGCCCTCAATCCCTTGCACACCGTCGAGAAGCAAATCAGCGAAAGCCTGTTTGTCCATCAGGGCATGAGCCATGCCCAGGCCCGCAAACGTTGCCTGGAACTGCTCGAACAAGTGGAACTGCCCGCCAGTGATGACATGCTAAAGCGCTATCCCCACCAATTAAGTGGTGGGCAGCGCCAGCGCGTCATGATTGCCATGGCGTTGGCCAATAATCCCCAGGTCCTGATTGCCGACGAGCCGACTACCGCTCTGGATGTCACCGTACAGGAAACCATCCTGACCCTGATCAAGCGACTGCAGACCGAGCTTGGCCTGTCGATCCTTCTGATCAGTCATGATCTTGGCGTCGTCGGCCGGTTTGCCGATGACATCATTGTCATGCACAACGGCAAACGCGTGGAAGCCGGGCCGACGCGGACCGTGCTGACGGAACCGCAGGAGGAGTACACCCGGCACCTGCTGAACTCCGAACCGCAGGGCCGTATGCCTGCCCTGCCTGAGGACACCGCCGTCCTGCTGGAAGCCACCGATATCGACGTGGCCTTCAAAGGTAAACGCACCCGGCTATTTGCTCCGGCACCGGTATTTCAGGCCGTAGACCGTATCAGCCTGACGGTACACAAGGGCGAAACCCTCGGCGTTGTTGGCGAGTCTGGGTCGGGTAAATCGACCCTGGCACTTGCCCTGCTCCGGCTAATCGCCAGCAAGGGCAGCATCACCCTGGATGGCACCGCCATCCATACACTTAGCCAGGGGCAATTACGGCCCTGGCGCCGCCGCATGCAGGTGGTGTTTCAGGATCCCTTCGGTAGTCTCAATCCCCGCATGACGGTGGGCCAGGCCATTGCCGAGGGGCTTGCCGTGCACGAACCGGCCCTGGCTCGCCAGGAGCGGGACAGCCGTGTCAACGCCTTGCTGGACGAAGTGGGCCTGCCACAACAGGCCCGGCACCGGTATCCCCATGAATTCTCCGGGGGGCAGCGGCAACGTATCGCCATCGCCCGGGCGCTTATCCTGCAGCCAGACCTTCTGATCCTTGATGAGCCAACCTCAGCGCTGGACCGCAGTGTCCAATTCCAGATTCTGGAACTGCTGAAGTCCCTGCAGCAGCGCCACCAGCTGAGCTATCTGTTTATCAGCCACGATCTCAAGGTAATCCGCGCCATCTGTCACCGGGTTATGGTTATGAAAGATGGCCAGGTGGTCGAACAGGGCGACGTGGAAGCGATATTCGATGCCCCCCAGCAAGCCTACACCCGTAAGCTGATCAACGCGGCTTTTGCCGGGGATTAGTGGGCTATTGAAAGCCCCGCCAAAGGAAACACACCGTTGCATTTCAATGGGGCCGAGTTCGCGTCATCAGGGCAGAAATTGCCTATACTTGGCCGCAATGCACACACTGCACCCACATAAACCGGGATACACCTGAAACCGTTGAGGGAAGACCATGGGATTTCTTGCAGGCAAACGCTATCTGATCGTTGGTATTGCCAGCGACCGCTCCATCGCTACCGGTATTGCCGAAGCCATGCATCGTGAAGGCGCCGAGTTGGCCTTCACCTACCAGAATGACAAGCTGCAAAGCCGTGTGGAAAAAGCCGCCGAACGTTACGGCAGCAGCACCGAACTGTGCTTTCCCTGTGATGTCACCGATGACACCCAGATTGACGCGGTATTCGAGGGTCTGGCGGCCAAGTGGGATGGACTGGACGGTATCATTCACGCTGTCGGCTTTGCCCCCGGTAACGAACTGGACGGTAACTTCGTCGACGTGGCCACCCGCGAAGGATTCAAGATTGCCCACGACATCTCCAGTTACAGCTTCGTCGCGCTGGCCAAAGCAGGCCGCAAGATGATGGCCGGCCGCAACGCCGCCCTGCTCACCCTGAGCTACCACGCCGCTCGCCAGACCGTGCCTAACTACAACGTCATGGGCATGGCCAAAGCCAGCCTGGAAGCGTCTGTCCGTTATTTGGCCTCCAGCATGGGGCCGGAAGGTATCCGTGTGAACGGTATCTCTGCCGGTCCGATTCGCACCCTGGCTGCCTCCGGGATCAAGAAATTCCGTAGCATGCTCGACTACAACGCTGCCAAAGCGCCACTGCGTCGCAATGTAACCATTGAGGAAGTCGGTAACACCGCCGCCTTCCTGTGCTCGGATCTGGCGTCCGGCATCACTGGCGAGATTACCTATGTCGATGCCGGTGCCAGCACCGTGTCCATGCCCTTCGAGCTGGAAGCCGAGTAAGACAACGGCAGGGGCAGCAGATAAGCCGCCTCCCCCTCTCGAACCCAACAAAAAGCCCGCCCGGTTTCCCGGGCGGGCTTTTTTGTTGGCAACATTCTCAAAACAAAGCCGCGCAAGCTGCTACAGAGGCGTCTTCGCCCCGTGTTTTGCAGGAGAAAAAGGTGCGGTCCGAAGGGGGCATTCTGCAGAGACCATTCAAGTGATGGTGCCCATGCGCTCTGGAATCCTTACCTCGTTTAGACTCGGTTCGCCATGCGAGCATGGTTATTCGCTTCGCTCAGCCCTTCGGGGCCGCACTACGTGCGTTACTCCGCTGCGCTACGTTCCTACGGAGTGCTCAGGTTATTTATTGGCGCCGAACTCAACGATCTGGAAGGCGTTTCCGTTCTTCAAAAAACCGGGAACTATTTTGAGTTTTTTCTTCCTGCCAAGCGTAGCTTGTAGCTTGTAGCTTGTAGCTTGTAGCTTGTAGCTTGTAGCTCACAGCTGATAGCTGATAGCTATATACTAAAAAGCCCACCGTCTGGTGGGCTTTTTAGTCGTGCTGATAACGAACTTACTGCTCATCACCCGCATTGGTACTGAGGCGAGATGGATGCAGTTCCACATCCCCCTCTTCTCTCAACAGGGCAACAACCTGACGGAAACTGCGCTGACCCTCGATATTGCCAAGCTCACGCAGGGCTGCCAGCTGTTGCTCGTCAGTGAGCGGGTCGGCGTTACCGTCTTCCACTCGAGTGACCTGATACGCAATCAGGGAGCCATTTCCGGTGCGAGTAATCGCCACACTGCCCTCGCCGCCTTCCGCCGGGCGTGACTGACCGAAAGCACCATTGACCACTTCCATGGACGGCTCGGCGCCACCACGTTGCAGCCCTTCCTGCTCCTGGACTTCCGCTTCAAACAGGCTAGCAATATCTTCCAGGCTAGCGCCCTCTTCCAGCTTTTTCTCGGCCTCGCCGATCAGGGACTGAACCTTGTCAGCCGCGCGCTCACCCTTGATACGCTCCTCAATGGCGAAACGGACTTCGTCCAGAGGCAGCGGCTCTGCGGCCTTCTCTTCGACGATCCGCACGGCAAGATACTGGCCCGGGGCAGATTCAAGCAACTCACTGTTATGGCCATCACGGCGAACTTCATCACTGTTCAGGGCTTGCTGAACGGCCGGCGCGTTTAACGGAGACGGCAACGCGGACAGGGCAACCCATTCGGTACGCTGTACTTCTGCACCGATCTGCTCTGCCGGGCTGTCCAGTGAGCTGTGCTCGTACAGAGACTCTTCAAGGGTCGCCACATCTTCGTTGAGCATGGCCTCAGCACGAGCCTGCTTGAGATCCGCGCGAATTTGCGAGGAGAGTTCTGCCAGGGTAGGCATGTCACGCTCTTCTGCCACTTCGGTGACCTTGATCAGGTGTACACCCGCATCGCTTACTACCGGTGCAGACACCACACCCGGTTCGAGTTCTGCAATGGCCGCCTCCATTTCTGCCGGCAGCGCGCCCTTGGTCACCACGCCCAGGTCACCACCGCTGGTGGCCGAACCCGGGTCGTCCGAATAGTCCGCAGCGGCATCGGCGAAACTCATACCACCGGCAATGGCTTTCTCAGCTTCTTCGGCACGTACCTTGGCGTCTTCCAGACTACGATCACCGTCTACTGCGATCAGGATATGCGCTACCTTGCGAGCCGTATTGGCACCGGATTCAGCAAGAATCGCCTTGCGGACCTCATACTCTTCCGCCACATCCTCATCGGTGACCGACACCTGATCGGCGTACTGATCTGCCGAGAGGCTCACGTAGGCAATACGGAACTCTTCCGGACGCATGAATTCGCCCTGGTTCTCCTCGTAGAAGGTGGCGATTTCATCGTCACTCACGGAGAAACTGCTACGCAGGGCATTGAGATCCAGCTCGGTATAGCGGATATCGCGAACCTGCTCACCCAGGCGGCGCTGCTCGTCCAGTTCGGACGGCAAGGCGAAGTTCGTAGCCATGAAGCCCGCACGATACTGTTCTTTAACCATGTCCTGCTGGAGCCCACGGATGTAGCCCTGCGGGCTCATGCCACGGCTACGCAACTCACGCTCAAAACGGTTATTGGAAAACTTGCCGTCTTCCTGGAACAACTCGATCTGGCGAACGTCAGCAGATACCTGGTTGGTGCTGAATACCAGCTTGGACTGCTCGGCAGCGCTGAGGATCAACTGCTCGTTGACCAGGCCATCGAGCACCATTTCCGGGCGCACAAAGGAATCCAGCAAGGCCGGATTCATATTCGGGCTTTGCTGTCGCAACATGTCGCGAACACGCTCTACCCGCTGGTTGACCGCGTTACGGGTAATGGGTGTGCCTTCCACTTCAGCCACCACATCGCCGCTACCGCCACCAACAAAATAGCCGTAAAAGCCGGAAATCACGAAAGGAAGAATGATCGCGGCAAGCAGGACCTTGCCCACGGGACCGCGGACAAACCGTCTGAACTCCTGCATGAAATTACTCCGTCGGGGTACTCTCGAATTACGATTCGAATGTCTGTCTTGTTATGTCAGAACCGCCCATCAAGCAACAGTTCCTATAAACGGAAAAAAGCGCATCCGCGAACGGCTGCGCTTTCTCAAACTGGCGGAGCGGACGGGACTCGAACCCGCGACCCCCGGCGTGACAGGCCGGTATTCTAACCAGCTGAACTACCGCTCCTGCAAACAGTTTAGTTCACCGCATCCTTCAGCGCTTTACCGGCCTTGAAGCCCGGTACTTTCGCTGCCTTGATCTGGATGGTCTGGCCAGTTTGCGGGTTACGGCCTTCACGTGCAGCGCGCTCTTTCACAGCAAAAGTACCAAAACCTACCAGAGAAACGCTGTCACCTTTTTTCAGGGCGCCAGTTACCGCTTCCAAAGTAGCGTCCAAAGCACGACCAGCGTCAGCTTTGGAAATGTCCGCGCTAGCGGCAATCGCATCAATCAACTCTGACTTATTCACAAAGTTCCCCTTTCTGTTTTCCCGGTTTTATGGTCGAGGCGAGACGCACTCTCCTTTGGCGAAGCCGCTTTTATACCAATGGGTATAAGGGCCGTCAAGGAACCAACAGTGCAGACTCTCCCAAGTTTTAAAAAAATGAAAAACCATACAGATCAACTATTTAAAATTACTTTTAAACGTTGACTGTCAGTGTGTACTGGGACGCTTGTTACCTTCCTGGTTTTTCTCTTCAGCTAACGCCAGATCCTCCTCCTGCTCCGCTTGTGAAAGCGGACTGGGTTGGTGAGTCAGCGCCACATCAAGCACCTGGTCAATCCATTTTACAGGCCTGATATCCAGGGATGCCTTGATATTCTCCGGAATCTCCTTGAGATCCCGTTCATTTTCTTCCGGTATTAATACCGTTTTAATGCCACCGCGGTGTGCTGCCAGAAGCTTTTCCTTCAAGCCACCGATCGGCAATACCTGGCCACGCAGGGTAATTTCACCCGTCATGGCCACATCTGCCCTGACCGGGATGCCCGTCAACACCGACACCATGGCCGTGCACATGCCGATGCCAGCACTTGGGCCATCCTTCGGCGTTGCCCCTTCTGGCACATGCATATGGAGATCGTTGCGCTCCAGTGCCCGACGGCGAATTCCCAATGTGCCCGCACGACTTTTCACCACCGTCCAGGCCGCCTGAATCGATTCCTGCATCACATCGCCCAGAGAGCCGGTAGAGATTACCCGCCCCTTACCGGGAGTGGAAACACTTTCAATCGTGAGCAACTCGCCGCCAACGGAGGTCCAGGCCAAGCCAGTAACCTGACCAACCTGGTCATTCTCTTCTGCGCGGCCAAAGCTGAACTTGCGCACGCCAAGATAGTGCTCTACCTGATCTTCGCTGAGAGCCACCGACGCAGCGGCATCCCCCGCCAACAGGTTCTCTTTCACGACCTTGCGGCAGATCTTGCTGATCTCACGCTCCAGACCACGAACACCGGCTTCGCGGGTGTAATGACGCACCACATAACGCACCACGTCATCGCCGATCACCAACTCGTCTTTTTTCAGACCGTTGTTCTTGATCTGTTTGGGCACCAGGTACTGCAGTGCAATGTTGACCTTCTCATCCTCGGTATAACCGGGGATACGGATCACTTCCATTCGGTCCAGCAACGGTCCGGGAATATTCATGGAGTTGGACGTACAAATGAACAACGTTTCTGACAGGTTGTAGTCCACTTCCAGGTAATGGTCGCTGAAGGTATCGTTCTGCTCCGGGTCCAGAACCTCAAGCAGCGCAGAGGCCGGATCACCGCGGTTATCCATGCCCATCTTGTCGACTTCGTCGAGCAGGAACAACGGGTTTCTTACCCCGACCTTGGACAGCTTCTGGATAATCTTGCCTGGCATGGAACCGATATAGGTCCGGCGATGACCGCGAATTTCAGCCTCATCGCGTACACCACCCAGCGCCATGCGAACAAACTTGCGGTTGGTCGCCTTGGCGATGGACTGCCCCAGCGAAGTCTTACCCACACCAGGCGGCCCCACCAGGCACAGTACAGGTCCTTTCACCTTGCCGACCCGGCTTTGCACTGCCAGAAATTCCAGAATACGGTCTTTTACCTCTTCCAGACCGTAATGGTCACTGTCCAGCACTTGCTTGGAATTGGCGAGGTCGTGTTTTACCCGGCTGCGCTTTTTCCACGGCACCGAGGTCATCCAGTCCAGATAACCTCGTACCACGGTCGCTTCTGCCGACATGGGCGACATCATCTTGAGCTTGTTGAACTCGCTTTGGGCCTTGTCGCGCGCTTCCTTCGGCATGCCCACGCTGTCGAGTTTCTTTTCCAGCTCGTCCAGGTCATTACCGGTTTCGTCCAGATCACCAAGCTCTTTCTGGATCGCCTTCATCTGCTCGTTCAGGTAATACTCGCGCTGGCTCTTTTCCATCTGCTTCTTGACGCGGCCACGGATGCGCTTTTCTACCTTCAGGACATCAATATCCGATTCCATGAGCGCAATCAGGTGCTCTACCCGCTCACGGACATCCACCATTTCCAGCACGTCCTGCTTCTCTTCAAGCTTGAGTTGAAGATGCGCTGCAATGGTGTCGGCAAGACGGCTGACTTCGTCAATGGATGAAACTGACCCTGTGACTTCCGGCGCCACTTTCTTGGACAGCTTCACATAGTCTTCGAATTGGGACTGCAAAGACTTGGCCAGTGCATCCTGTTCGCCGCTGTCCGGCAAACCTTCTTCCAGTTCGCGAACGTCGGCAATGGCGCCTTGCTCGCCAAACTCTGCCTTCACAACGTGAGCACGCTGGCCCCCTTCTACCAGTACCTTCACGGTACCGTCAGGGAGTTTCAGCAGCTGCAGAATGGTTGAGACGGTACCCACCCGATAAATGTCGTCGACACCGGGATCATCGTCAGATGCATTTCGCTGGGCCACCAGCATGATCTGCTTGTCAGCGGCCATGGCCGCTTCGAGAGCAGCAATGGATTTTTCCCGGCCAACAAACAACGGAATGACCATATGGGGGTATACCACCACATCACGCAGTGGCAAAAGGGGGATATCTTTCAGCACAGATTGCCTCTAAATAACCGGGGAGGCGCCTCAGTCAGGCGCCACCTTGGAAGACTGCTCGCTGTTTTCGTAAATCAACAACGGGTCGGATTCGCCTTTGATGGTAGGGCTGTCGATGACCACCTTGGCCACGCCATCCATGGAAGGCACCTGATACATGGTGTCCAGCAATACACTTTCGAGAATGGAACGCAGTCCACGGGCACCGGTCTTGCGAACCATGGCCTTGTTGGCCACTGCGCGCAGGGCGTCCTCGCGGAAATCCAGCTCCACACCTTCCATCTCGAACAGGCGGGCATACTGTTTGGTCAGGGCGTTGCGTGGCTCGGTGAGAATCTGAACCAGGGCTTCCTCGCTCAGTTCTTCCAGCGTCGCGATGACAGGCAGACGGCCGATGAACTCCGGGATCAAGCCATACTTCACCAGATCCTCGGGCTCCACATCCACCAGCAACTCTCCAAGATTGCGGGTATCGTCCTTGCTCTTCACTTCGGCAGAGAAACCGATCCCGCCTTTCTCGGAACGGTCACGGATAACCTTGTCGAGACCGGCGAAGGCACCACCACAGATGAACAGCATGTTGGACGTATCCACCTGCAGGAACTCCTGCTGGGGATGCTTGCGCCCCCCTTGGGGCGGCACGGACGCAACGGTCCCTTCGATCAGTTTGAGCAACGCCTGCTGCACGCCCTCCCCGCTCACATCACGGGTAATGGAGGGGTTGTCGGACTTGCGGGAAATCTTGTCGATTTCATCGATATAGACAATACCGCGCTGGGCCTTTTCCACATCGTAGTCACATTTCTGCAGCAGTTTCTGGATAATGTTTTCTACATCCTCACCAACATAACCGGCTTCGGTAAGGGTAGTTGCATCCGCGATGGTGAACGGCACATTCAGCAGTCGCGCCAGCGTTTCTGCCAACAGGGTCTTGCCGCTACCGGTCGGACCGATCAACAGGATGTTGCTTTTACCCAGTTCAACCTCATCACGGCCCTTACCGCTGGTGCGCAGCCGCTTGTAGTGATTGTAAACTGCCACTGCCAGCACTTTCTTGGCGCGCTCTTGGCCAATCACGTACTCATCAAGGGTGTCCTTGATTTCGCTGGGCTTGGGAAGACGCTCACCTCCTGTATCGCTGCTGTCTTCCTGGACTTCCTCGCGGATGATGTCGTTACACAGGTCCACACATTCATCACAGATGAAGACCGAGGGTCCCGCAATCAGCTTTCGCACCTCATGCTGGCTCTTGCCGCAAAAGGAGCAGTACAGCAGCTTGCCGTCATCGCTCTTGCCAGTGGTATCGGTCATCGAATTGCCTCTAAACCTGTGTATTGAAAATCGCTGTATCTTTGAAGATGCAGGGAGACCGGGGCTTTTTCAAGCCCGCCGGGCTCCCGGCGGTGCCGTTAGGACACTTTTTAAACGAACGTTACCTAATTACACGGGACGCTGCTTCAAGACGGCGTCAATGATGCCGTATTCCTGGGCCTCTTCCGCCCCCATGAAGTTGTCGCGATCGGTATCTTTCTCCAGACGCTCGAGCGGCTGGCCCGTGTGGTGAGCCAGCAGGTTGTTCAACTGGCCCTTGATCTTGAGGATTTCCTTGGCATGGATCTCGATATCCGAGGCCTGGCCCTGGAAACCACCCAACGGCTGGTGAATCATCACACGGGCATTAGGCAGGGCGTAACGCTTGCCTTCTGCGCCTGCAGCCAGCAGGAAGGCCCCCATGCTGGCGGCCTGACCGACACACATAGTGGACACATCAGGCTTGATGAACTGCATGGTGTCGTAGATAGACATACCGGCAGTCACTGAGCCACCCGGGCTGTTGATATACAGATGGATGTCCTTGTCCGGGTTTTCGGATTCAAGAAACAGAAGCTGCGCCACGATCAGGTTGGCCATGTGATCTTCCACCTGGCCCACCATGAAAATGACCCGCTCTTTCAGCAGACGGGAATAAATATCAAAGGAACGCTCACCCCGAGCAGTCTGTTCGATCACCACCGGCACCAGACCCAGATTGGTCGGGTCCTTGATGAGCTGGCTCATTTCCGGGGTCATGGATTGGATACGGCTCAAGTCGATCATGTAGCGCTTCCCTCTGGTCGGTCATCCGTAGACGACGGGACGGTATTATTAGGGCCGTCGCAACGGCCATCTCCTGAAGCTGCAATGGGGCCCAAACAGGCGAATTACAAGGGCTTCGGGAAAAATCACTGTTCTGGCATCTTATGACGGCACCATGGGGGCGTCTATAAAAGTGGGCCTTGGTGGGGTTCAAGTGCGCAATTCTTGGCCAGATTGTGCATTAATAGGTCAATTCGGCAGCCAAAACAGGAAAAATTGCGGCAATACCCTCACCAAAGGCAAGGAAATACAGCACTGGCGAATGCCACTACCGGGACTGCCTGGAACAAAAAAAGGGGCCCGAAGGCCCCTTTTCCGATCCGTTATCGCCTGGCTAATCAGGCTTCAGCCTGCTCACGCGGCTTCACTGCATCCTGGTAGGACATGGTTTTCTCATCGACCTTGGCGCTGGCCAGCACCAGGTCAACCACCTGCTCTTCCAGCACCGCGCCTTCGATCTGTTGCAGCTGCTGGGGGTTACCGTACACCCAGTTCACCACTTCTTCAGGCTTCTCGTACTGCTCGGCGATTTCCTCAACACGGGCTTTCACCTTATCGGCATCAGCTTTCAGCTCGTTCTGGTCAAGGATCGCACGAATGATCAGGCCAAGACGCACAGAGCGCTGGGCCTGCTCGGTGAACAGGTCATCCGGCAGGATGGAAGCATCAAATTGCTGGCCGCCGCCGAACTGCTGAACCATCTGCTGACGCATGCGCTGAACTTCCTGGCTAACCAGAGCCGCCGGCAGGTCAAATGCGTGCAGGTCGGACAGGCCTTCCATGACTTGCTCTTTCACTTTGCCAGTGATCGCGTTCTTGAGCTCACGCTCCATGTTCTTGCGAACTTCTGCCTTGAACTTGGCTTCGTCGCCATCGTCAACGCCGAAAGCCTTCATGAACTCAGCATCCACTTCCGGCAACTGCTTGCCTTCTACCTTGTTGACCTTGATCTGGAAAACAACGGCTTGGCCCTTCAGCTCTTCGGAGTGGTACTCCTCCGGGAAGGTCACGTCGATGTCTTTCTCTTCGCCAGCCTTCATGCCAACGATGCCATCTTCAAAGCCCGGGATCATCTGACCGGAGCCCAGCTCCAGGTTCTGGCCGTCTGCGGTGCCGCCCTCGAAGGCTTCACCGTCTTTGAGACCCTTGTAGTTGATGTTGACGCGATCACCCTGTTCTGCGGCACGCTCCACTTCTTCGAACTGGGCGCGCTGCTGACGCAGGGTCTCGATCATGGTGTCGACGTCTTCATCAGAAACGTCTGCCTGCGGCTTCTCGACAGCAATGCCGTCAAAAGCCTGCAGCTCTACTTCCGGATACACTTCGAAGGTCGCCACGAACTCAAGGTCTTTACCCGGCTCATTGGTGGTCGCTTCAAAGCCCGGCATGCCGGCCGGTTGCAGTTTTTCCTGCTCTACCGCCTCAATGAAGGCCTCACGCATAACGTCAGCCAGCACATCGTTACGCACGGCGCTGCCGAAGCGACGCTTTACTTCACGCATGGGCACTTTGCCCGGGCGGAAACCGTCCAGACGGACATTTTTCTTGGCTTCCTGCAGTTTATCTTCTACTGCAGAGTCCACTTTCTCCGCCGGTACACCCACCGTCAGACGGCGCTCAAGACCTGAAGTCGTTTCAACAGAAACCTGCATAACATCCTCTTTAAAAAGACTTTTTCGCTGCTCGCCGACCACTTTGAAGCGTGACGATCAATATTCAAGGGCGCAGATTATAATCAATGCCGCCCTTCCTGCCTACATAGCCGCCCGGTCATCGGACAGCAGTACCCGGAGGCACATACGAAAAAGCCTCCGGGGTGTCCCGGAGGCTTTTAAGATGGGGTGACTGAGGGGATTTGAACCCCCGACCACCGGAGTCACAATCCGGGGCTCTACCAACTGAGCTACAGTCACCATAAACTTGTTGCTTTCCTGCCTGGCACGCCTGGCAGGACTCGAACCTGCAACCGACGGCTTAGAAGGCCGTTGCTCTATCCGGTTGAGCTACAGGCGCATTGCAGGTTCCGCTAATCTGATGGTCGGGGTGGAGGGATTCGAACCCCCGACATCCTGCTCCCAAAGCAGGCGCGCTACCAGGCTGCGCTACACCCCGTTTATCAGTCACGCCAACAGTGCTTGAAAGCGAGGCGCGCATAATACTCGGCACCCCGGTAAGCGTCAACGCACCGGGAAAGAAAAAATCCCTAACGTTCAGATTTTAAACAACTTGTGATCACAGCATCGTGATCACAAGGGAGTTCCTTTTGCGCCACAGGTCGGGCCATGCGAAAATCGCGCCCCCTGATTCCCTTCACCATCAATAATGTAGAGAGAGATTCCATGACCGCCCAGATTCTCGACGGCAAGGCCCTGGCTCAGCAGTTCGAAGAAGAAATGCGCGAACGTGTCGAAGCCCTGAAAGCCAAAGCCGGTGGCCGCACCCCGATTCTGGCCACCATTCTGGTCGGTGCCGACCCGGCCTCCGCCACCTACGTAAAAATGAAGGGCAACGCCTGCCACCGCGTGGGGATGGAATCCGTAGCCATTGAATTGCCGGAAACCACCACAACCGAACAGCTGCTGGCCAAAATTGACGAGTTGAACAACAACCCCGATGTGCACGGCATTCTGCTGCAGCACCCGGTGCCCGCGCAGATTGACGAACGGGCCTGCTTTGATGCCATCAGCCTGGAAAAAGACGTGGATGGCGTCACCTGTCTGGGCTTTGGCCGCATGAGCATGGGCGAAGCCGCCTACGGTTGTGCCACCCCCAAGGGAATCATGCGCCTGCTGGAGCATTATCAGGTCAAGCTGGAAGGCAAGCATGCCGTAGTCGTGGGGCGCAGCGCCATCCTCGGCAAACCCATGGCCATGATGATGCTGGAAGCCAATGCCACGGTTACCATCTGTCACAGCCGCACCCAAAACCTGCCAGAACTGATCAAACAGGCGGATATCGTGGTCGGCGCGGTCGGCAAGCCGGAATTCATCAAGGCAGAGTGGATCAAGGATGGCGCCGTGGTCGTTGATGCTGGTTACCACCCGCAAAAATGTGGTGACATTGAGCTCGCCCCCCTTCTGGACCGCGTCTCAGCCTACACCCCGGTCCCCGGCGGCGTCGGCCCCATGACCATCAACACCCTGATTTTCCAGACCCTGCAGTCCGGCGAGAAGGCGCTGGGTTAAGTCCCGCTGCTCGCCCAAAAACCGCGCCCAGCCCATGCTGGCCGCGGTTTTTTTTTATGGTTTATCGCAGCTCGACGTCTCAAGTCGGGCGTCTAACCATTCTTCGCGACCAACAAAAAGGCCGCCCCCAACCTCTGGGCGCGGCCTCTCTGTCTTAAGTCAACCACCACACGAAACCGCGCAGCTATTCACTATTCACTGTTAACTATTCACTGCCTTTATCAGCTGTCCTTGGGCCACGACTCCCGCAGCCCCACGGTCTGGTTAAAAACCAACCGCTCGTCCGTGCTCTCCTGATCTACGCAGAAGTACCCCTCGCGCTCAAACTGATAACGGGTTTCGGCCAATGCGCCGCGCAGGCCCGGTTCTACCCAGCAATCGGACACCACCTTGAGAGACTCAGGATTGATGTTCTCCAGGAACGTCTGGCCTTCTTCTACCTTGGCCGGGTTTGCCACCGTAAACAACCGGTCATATAGGCGAACCTCACAAGGTAGCCCTTTACTGGCACTAACCCAGTGGATCACACCACGCAATTTGCCCTGACCTTCATCATTCTCAGGGTTCTTGCCCAACGTCTCCGGATCATAGCTGCAGCGGACCTCGATAACGTTACCCTGATCGTCCTTCACTACGTCCGTAGCACGCACCACATAGCCATAGCGCAACCGCACCCGGTCACCCAGCACCAGTCGCTTGAACTTCTTGTTGGCTTCTTCCCGGAAATCGTCCTGATCGATGTAGACCTCACGGGTCATGGGCACCTGGCGAGTTCCCATGGCTTCATTTTGTGGATGCACCGGCGCAGTCAGCGATTCTTCCTTGCCCTCTTCCCAGTTGTCGATCACCAGTTTGAGCGGACGAATCACACACATGGCACGGGGCGCATGCTGATTCAGGTCATCACGGATAGCCGCTTCCAGCATCCCCATATCGACCACGGAGTCCGCCCGACTCACTCCTACGGACTCACAGAAAGTACGCAGGGAGGCGGGGGTATAGCCACGGCGTCGCATCCCGGAAATGGTCGGCATCCTCGGGTCATCCCAGCCATCCACGTGCTTCTCGTCAACCAGCTGTTTGAGCTTGCGCTTGCTGGTCACCGTGTAGTTGAGGTTCAAACGGGCAAATTCGTACTGGCGTGGCTCAGCGCCAACATCGGTATTGGCTACCACCCAGTCATAGAAAGGACGGTGATCCTCGAATTCCAGAGTACACAAGCTGTGGGTAATGCCTTCAATGGCATCTGACAGCGGGTGGGTGAAATCGTACATGGGGTAGATAACCCACTTGTCGCCGGTCTGATGGTGCGTCGCACGGCGCACCCGGTAAAGCACCGGATCGCGCAAGTTCATATTGGGGCTGGCCAGATCAATTTTCGCCCGCAGCACCGCCCCGCCATCCGGGAACTCGCCGTTCTTCATCTTTTCGAACTGGGCCAGCGCCTCTTCCGGGCTTTGCTCCCGGTACTCACTGGGGGTACCTGCCTGCTGCGCCCAACCCCGCATTTCACGGATCTGCTCAGCACTGGAAAGATCCACATACGCCAACCCTTTGCGGATCAACTGCACGGCCAGTTCATACAGCCGGTCGAAGTAGTTGCTGGCGAAACGCACCTCTCCCGCCCACTCAAAACCCAGCCATTCCACATCCTGCTTGATCGACTGAATGTACTCGTCTTCTTCCTTTTCCGGGTTGGTGTCGTCAAAACGCAGATGACAGGCACCCTGGTAGCTTTCGGCAATACCGAAATTCAGGCAGATGGACTTGGCATGCCCGATATGCAGGTAGCCATTGGGCTCCGGCGGGAAACGGGTGACCACCTGACCGTCATTTTTACCTTCTGCAAGGTCGCGATCGATGATCTGTCTGATAAAATTGCTGGGCGCTTTGGTTTCGCTCATTGCCTTCGCCGGATACAGTGAAAATAAAGGTGCGCTAGTGTACAGTGCGACCCCCTTCAGTCAAAGACTCTGGGCCCGCACCGTGGCAATTTCAGCTATGGCTTACAGGCCCTACCCTGTGGAGAAAACCCGATGAAAGTGGTGCTGAATACAACCTACGGCAAAATCACCCTGCAACTGGACGCAGAAAAAGCCCCCGGAACCACCGAAAACTTCGTGCAATACGTCAAGGATGGCCATTTTGACGGCACCATTTTCCACCGTGTGATCAGCAATTTCATGATCCAGGGCGGCGGTTTCACCGAAGACATGCAGCAAAAGCCCACCCGTGATCCTATCCAGAATGAAGCGGGCAACGGCCTGTCCAACAAGGTTGGCACCATTGCCATGGCCCGCACCCCGGATCCACATTCTGCCTCTGCCCAGTTCTTCATCAACGTGGCGGACAACCACTTCCTGGACAAGGAACGCAGCCAGGATGGCTGGGGTTACGCCGTATTTGGTGCCGTTTGCGACGGCATGGAAGTGGTCGAGAAGATCCGTGCGGTCGCCACCGGCAACTCAGGCTTTCACCAGGACGTACCGGTTGAGCCTGTGATCATCGAATCTGCCGAGCTGATCGAGGAATAAGCCATGCGCCTTGCTGCTGTTCTGATCGCCCTGCTCCCCGGCCTGCTTTGGGCCAACCCCCTGGTCCGCCTGGAAACTACCTCAGGCCCGATCACCGTGGAGCTGTACGAAGACAAAGCCCCAATCTCCGTGGCCAACTTTCTGCACTATGTGGACAGCGGCTATTACGACGGCACCCAGTTTCACCGTGTCATCGAAAACTTCATGATTCAGGGCGGTGGCTTCGACAAGAACGGACAGCGCAAGGAAACCCGGGCGGCCATTCAGAACGAGGCCGATAACGGGCTTCGTAATCTGCGTGGCACCCTGGCCATGGCTCGCACCTCTGACCCGCACTCTGCTACCGCGCAATTCTTCGTCAACCTGGTGAACAACCGCAATCTGGATTTCACTGGTCGTAACAAGTATGGCTGGGGCTATGCGGTATTCGGCAAGGTCACAGAGGGCATGAACGTGGTCGACAATATCGCCCGTGAGCCGACCACCAGCCAACGTCTCAGTGGCATGATGGCTGACGACGTGCCGGAAGCCACGGTACTGATTCTCAAGGCTTACCGACTGGAAGCCCCGGCCCAGCAGGCAGAAGGCGCCCAGTAACCATGCCTTACAGCCTGTTCATTTCCGACCTCCATCTCGACCCGGCCCGGCCTGAACACCTGACCGCACTGGAGACATTGCTCAACACCCATGCGGGCCAGACCGATGCCCTCTATGTGCTTGGCGACCTGTTTGAAGCCTGGATCGGTGACGACGATGACACCCCGTTCAACCAGCAAGCCATCGCCGCCTTTCGGCGTTTTGCTGACAGCGGCAGCAAGCTTTACTTCATGCACGGCAACCGCGACTTTCTGCTTGGCCAGGACTTCGCCGCCGCCTGTGGCGGAAGCCTGCTGGACGAGGGCACTGTGGTCGATTTGTACGGCACCCCGGCCCTGCTCATGCACGGCGACAGCCTGTGCACCCTGGACACCGAGTACCAGCAATTCCGCGCCATGGCGCGTAGCCCGCAATGGCAACAGGGGATGCTCTCGCAGCCCCTGGAGCAGCGCCGCATGATCGCTCAGGGCATGCGCATGCAAAGCCAGGGCAAGAACGCCAATAAAGCGGAAAACATCATGGATGTAACCCCGGAAGAAGTGGTCAGGGAAATGACGGATGCTGGTGTCCAGCATCTCATCCACGGCCATACCCACCGCCCCAACGTCCACGACGTTGACCTGCCCAACGGCACCGGCAAACGCTGGGTGCTGGGGGACTGGGGGGCGCTTGGGTGGCAGATTGTGGCGGATAGTGAGCTTGGGTTGCGATTGGAGAGCTTTGCGATTAGTTAACAGTGAATAGTGAACAGTTAACAGCGTCGCGAAACAGGTTGTTTTGATCTTTACACATGAGGCCGCGCCCATACTCTGGACACGGCCTCATGTGTTTATGAACCCTCGGCGTTAGTCGCGCAGCTGTTCACTGTTAATTGTTAACTGTTCACTGCCTCGGGATTCCCGAATGAAACCGAAACGCTTCATCCGGTGTTTCGATCAACTCCTGCTCTGCTACCTTGAAGAATGCCACCCGCTCCTCAATCGGCTCGCCGGCATATTGTTCGGCCAGGCGCAGGTAATCTTCGTAGTGACGGGACTCGCTTTTCAGCAGGTAGCGGTAGTAACGGCCCAGCTCTTCGTCCACGTGGGGGGCCAGGGCGGCGAAGCGTTCGCAGCTTCTGGCTTCGATTAATGCGCCGACGATAAGGGTATCCACCAATCGCCCGGGCTCGGAAGTGCGCACATGTTGACGCAGGCCTTGCGCATAACGGGCCGGAGACAGGTGATCATAGGTGACACCACGCTGGCGCATGATCTGGATCACCTGCTCAAAATGCAGCAGCTCTTCCCTTGCAAGTTGGCTGAGGGCATCCAGCAGCTCGGGGCGATCCACATAGCGAAACATCAGGTTCAACGCCGTGCTGGCCGCCTTCTTTTCACAATGGGCATGATCAATCAGCAGAATGTCCGGGTGCTGCAGCGCCCAGTCAATCCACGCCTGTGGCGTCGCGCAGGGCAAAAACTGCTGTATGTGGGAAATATCGTGCATGGTGTCCTCGTGGTGGAGCAGTATTATAGCGGCCTCGCTGCAGTGGTACACACATGAAGCGGTTATTACCCATGGCTGCTGCGTCCCGGCGCTGCAACTCGTATACTCCCCCGCCATGGGAAGACGATCGAATCCACGCATGCAGACATTCAAAGGGCGCACAGCCGTACTGGCCCTGCGCCTGGTGGCCTGCCTGCCATTCACGCTGAACCGCTGGCTGGCAACCCTGATTGGCACCCTTATCGCCACCTTGCCCACCGCGGCCTTGCGCAATTCCAGGATCAATCTGGCGCTTTGCTACCCCGAGCTGTCTGCGCGCCAGCACAAGCGGCTGGCACGCCAATCGCTGGTCGAGAGCATCCGGAATACCTTCGAGATTGCCCTGTTCTGGCATCACCCCGAAGCCGGTCTGAAGCGGGTCGTCCGGGTCGACGGCGGCGAGCCACTGCAGGCGGCCGTGGATAGCGGCAAACCGGTAATGATCCTGGCTCCGCATCTAGGCTGCTGGGAAGTGCTTAACTTCTGGTTGGCCGATCACTACGACCTGCACGTGATGTTCGCCCCATCCGGGTTACCGGAAGTCGACGCACTGGTGCGACAGGGACGTGAACACTTCGGCTCCACCATGTACCCCACCACAGCCCGCGGTGTGGCTGGACTCGTGCGCGCCATGCGCAAAGGGGCCATGACAGCCATCCTCCCTGATCAGGTGCCCGACCGTCGCAGTGGTCGTCATGCCCCCTTTTATGGCCAGCCCGCCTACACCGGCACCCTGGCTTGCAAATTGGTCCAGCAAACCGGTGCCCGGCCTTTTATGGCCTGGGCCAAGCGCCTGCCCGGCACCCAGGGTTTTGAGCTGCGCTTCCGGCCCGCGGACAACGCCATTGCGGATCCGGATCTGGACACGTCTCTTGTGGCCCTCAATCAGTCCATCGAAGCACTGATCAATGAAGGCCCTGAACAGTACCTGTGGAGCTACAAGCGCTTTCGCCGGCCACCAGCAGGTATCCGTGCCCCATATTGAGTTGGCCAAAACTTACGCCAAGTGATTATGAGTATTCATCTGGTGAATACCCATAACGGTCGTTTCACTTAACAGTTGATGGCGTTTCCGCTATACTCCGCGCGCAATTCCAACCCCCAGTTACACCCTAAAAGACTGATTTCCAAAAGAATTCAGCCAATTTGAGCAAGAGGGAAACGCTGTGCTAGAAGCCTATCGCAAACATGTTGAAGAGCGCGCCGCCGAAGGCGTGCCGCCAAAGCCGCTGAACGAGCAGCAGGTTGCCGACCTGGTAGAACTGCTGAAGAACCCGCCGGCTGGTGAAGAAGAATTCATTCAGGACCTGTTCGTTAACCGCGTTCCGCCGGGCGTGGACCAGGCTGCATACGTAAAAGCCGCCTTCCTGAGCGCGATTGTGAAAGGCGAAGCCAGCTCCCCGCTGATCGACAAGAAGCGTGCGGTACAGCTGCTGGGCACCATGCAGGGTGGCTACAATGTCGCGCCGCTGGTGGAAGCCCTGGACGACGCCGAACTGGTAGAAGAAGCTGCCGAACAGCTCAAGCACACCCTGCTGGTATTTGATGCTTTCCACGACGTGGAAGACAAGATGAAAGCCGGCAACGCCAAAGCCAAGGAAGTCATCGAATCCTGGGCCGAGGCCGAATGGTTCACCAAGCGTGAAGACCTGGCTGAAAAAATGTCCCTGACCGTCTTCAAGGTCACCGGCGAAACCAACACCGACGACCTGTCTCCTGCACAGGACGCCTGGAGCCGCCCGGACATCCCGGTTCACGCCAATGCCATGCTGAAAAACGCCCGTGAAGGCATCTTCCCTGAGAAAGACGGCGAGATCGGCCCGCTGAAACAGATGGAAGAACTGAAGGCCAAAGGCCTGCCTGTTGCCTACGTAGGTGATGTTGTCGGTACCGGTTCTTCCCGTAAGTCTGCAACCAACTCCGTACTCTGGCACTTCGGTGACGACATCCCGTTCGTACCGAACAAGCGTGCTGGCGGTGTGTGTATCGGCGGTAAAATTGCGCCTATCTTCTTCAACACCATGGAAGATTCCGGCGCCCTGCCTTTCGAGTGCGACGTTTCCAAAATGGAAACCGGCGACCAGATCGACGTCTTCCCGTTCGCGGGCAAGGTTGAGAAGAACGGCGAAGTCATCGCTGAATTCGATCTGCGCTCCCAGGTACTGCTGGACGAAGTCCGTGCCGGCGGTCGTATCAACCTGATCATTGGTCGCGGCCTGACCACCAAGGCCCGTGAGTGCCTGGGTCTCGAGCCCAGCACCCTGTTCCGCAAGCCAGAGCAGCCCAACGACAGCGGCAAGGGTTACTCCCTGGCCCAGAAGATGGTCGGCAAGGCCTGTGGCATGGAAGGCGTCCGTCCGGGCACCTACTGCGAGCCGAAAATGACCACCGTGGGTTCCCAGGACACCACTGGCCCGATGACCCGTGACGAGCTGAAAGATCTGGCCTGTCTGGGCTTCCAGGCTGACCTGGTAATGCAGTCCTTCTGTCACACCGCCGCTTACCCGAAGCCGGTTGACGTTGAAACCCAGCACACCCTGCCCGACTTCATCATGAACCGTGGCGGTGTTTCCCTGCGTCCGGGCGACGGCATCATCCACTCCTGGCTGAACCGTATGCTGCTGCCTGATACCGTGGGCACCGGGGGGGACTCCCACACCCGTTTCCCCATGGGCATCTCCTTCCCGGCCGGTTCCGGTCTGGTAGCCTTTGCTGCTGCCACCGGCGTTATGCCGCTGGACATGCCGGAATCCGTACTGGTTCGCTTCACCGGTAAGCGTCAGCCGGGTATTACCCTGCGTGATCTGGTACATGCCATTCCGCTGCAAGCCATCAAGGAAGGCCACCTGACCGTCGCTAAAGCGGGCAAGGTTAATGTCTTCAACGGCCGCATCCTGGAAATCGAAGGTCTGGAAGAGCTGACCGTAGAGCAGGCATTCGAACTGTCTGATGCCTCTGCCGAGCGTTCTGCTGCAGGCTGTACCATCACCCTCTCCGAAGAGAGCGTGGCTGAGTACCTGAAGTCCAACATCACCATGCTGAAGTGGATGATTGCCAACGGTTACGGCGATGCCCGTACCATTGAGCGTCGTATCACCGGCATGGAAGAGTGGCTGGCCAACCCGAGCCTGATGCGTGCTGACGCCGATGCCGAGTACCACACCGTCATCGAAATCAACATGGACGAAATCAAAGAGCCGGTACTGTGCTGCCCGAACGATCCGGACGATGCCAAGACCCTGTCTGACGTGGCTGGCGCCAAGATCGACGAAGTGTTCATCGGCTCCTGTATGACCAACATCGGCCACTTCCGTGCTGCTGGTAAACTGCTGCAGAAAGTGGAAAGCGGCACCATGCCGACCCGTCTGTGGATCGCCCCGCCGACCAAGATGGATCAACATCAGCTGACCGAAGAAGGCTACTACAACATCTTCGGTAGTGCCGGTGCACGTACCGAAATGCCGGGCTGTTCCCTGTGTATGGGTAACCAGGCTCGCATCGCGCCGAAGTCCACTGCGGTATCCACCTCCACCCGTAACTTCCCGAACCGTCTGGGTCAGGGTGCGGATGTGTACCTGGCGTCTGCTGAACTGGCGTCCGTGGCGTCCATCCTCGGCAAGCTGCCTAGCGCCGCCGAGTACATGGAATACGCGAACACCATCGACTCCATGTCCGCAGAAATCTACCGCTATCTGAACTTCGACAAGCTGCCGGAGTACCAAGAAGTGGCAGACACCGTGAAGATCCCGGTTGCCCAGTCTGTCTAAGACACGGTAATCGCTTCACCACAAAAAGCCCGGCCAAGTGCCGGGCTTTTTGCTTTCAGGATCCATCGGACACCCTTTCAGGGCCCGCCGGGATCGTGCCCGCTTGCTTTGCGTCAACCGGCTGTCAAAATCGATGCAATCCTTCTGACGGTTAGCAGAATGCCCAAGCGTATTGTTTCCCTTATCCTTCCTCTACTCGTCTTGATCAGTCCAGCTTCCCAGGCACTGAACATTCCCGCCTTTGCGCTTCCCGCAGGCGCATCTGCGACGGTGGCAAGAAATGTTGCAATTAGCCGCCGAGCCAGACAGGACAAGGACCAGCAATCTTTCCAGCGACACGAGTCTTCCAGCCTCTACCAGTTGATCCATATAGACCCCGCCAAACGCCTGGGCACACATGATGAATGGGCCATTGCCTATCTGGCAGACGCCGAGAGAGACAGTCACGACCTCATGGACAACTCGGCCTTCCTGCCCACGGCTCACCAAGGCAAGACGTACCGCTATTTTATGGGGAGCGACGGTTCACCTGTCTTCCTGCCCCTCTCGGAAGGTGAACCGGTGGCATCCCCTGACGCATCCGAACAGCTCTTTCGCGACATTGCACTCGGCAATACCAGCTACCACACCGTCATCAGGAGCGCCTCTTCAAGGAACTTTGACATTGGCAAGCGCTACCCCCTGACGCCCACCGAGCGGAGTGATTTTCATGCCCAGGAGGGCAGCATTCAGCTCACCTCGATTACCCGAATGTGGGAACGTGACGTGGCTGAATTTGCGGTAGAAACCCGCAATGAAATCAACGGTACAGTGATGACCGGAAAGGTGTGGTTCTGGGTCCTGGCTGCCACCGGCCGCCCTGTTCTGCTCATCAAGGAATACGGGATTGATCTGGTGGAAAGCGGGATCCCCTTCTACGACCGGCGTCAGATTTCCTTTGGCTTTGCCTACAGTGACCTGCCCATCAGCACACTCGCACCCGAGATTCTTCCTGCTCAACAGCCCAGCGGCCGGGTACAAGGGATGGCTTATTCCGACCAGACAGGGCAGCTTGCGTTTCTGACCCGGGAATACAGCAGCCAGACTTCATGGTTAACGTTTTGGGATCTTGCCCAGCGCAAGGCGTTGTTTACCACACGGGCAGGCGGACAGAATCTGCACATGACCAACAGCGGCAAAGCGGTCTATGTGGGGGATTATGGCCCTAGAGGGTTTCTCGGCTGGGTCATGTTGGGCAATGGCTATCAGCCCTTCGGTGGCCATTTCGATGCCTCATTCCAGGTTGACCGAGAGTTGCGTACCAGCGCCCTGTTCGGGGTCTACCCTGTATCAATCAACAACCAAAATGAACTGGAGATCTGGAACACCGCCTGGGGCAAACTTCAGCATCGCCAGCGCCTTGAACATTCCTCCCCCATGGTCATGGCCACCGCGTCCGATGGCCGCCTTGTTACCATAGGAGAGGACCTTCGAGTCTCTGTGCATGAGCTGACCATCAGTAACCGGCCCTGCCGTGAAAAGTCGGATCCGCAAGAAAGCTACTGCGACCAACCTGCCATCTCCTTCAAGGAATCCACATCCCCCATTAGCGTCCCGGATCTGATCCTGCCCGATCATTACAGTAAACCGGGCCAGCGGCAGATAACCTCACTGACACTCCACCCGGAACAACCAATACTGCTGTATTGCACGGAATTCCCCGCCGAATGCGGCACGATCAATTACGACAACCAAAGCGTCTGGGTGGCTGCCCTAAGCAGCAACCTGGTGTTTTCCGGCCCGGGCACCATCATCGCCGATAACGGCACTTATACGCTTGACGGTCAGTTTACTCCGTATGCCCTGCCCCACAGTCCAGCCGTGAATCACCATGCCGCAGTGTCTGAAAGCCGGGCCCTGCTCTTCAACCGCACGGTTCAATACGACGACCAGTTTACCGATGACGATATCCTGATTCGTGACTCACTCACCGGACAAGTCATTGATACGCTTTCCCGCCAGTTCTACCCGATCAACAGTCTCTCTGTTCAGCAGGAAGCGTTGACCGTCACCACCGGCGCCATTGGCAAAGGTGACATGTTTGTCCTGGATCTGTCGTCCCTGAATTTGCACAAAAGCGCGTTGCCTTTGCCGGTTAATAGCGCACAGCTAAATAACAAGTGGATGCATGTCTCTGCCAGCGGCATGGAGCTAATCGCCAGCACCGACGATCCGGCACTGGTCCGTACACTCAACTTTCAGATCGCCGACCATGCCTTCACCGACAAGGGAATCGTCTACGCGAGAGACAACATTCTCTATGAGTATGACGTTGCCGAGGACACCTCAACCGAATGGTATCGTTTTGATTCGACAGTCCATGAATTTGTTCTCTTTGACGAACAGAGCCGCTCACTGGCGGTGAGAATCGATCAAGGCAAGGTCCTCCTTCCTCATGCTGGCGTGACACTGGATCTTCCCTATACCCAGCTTGGCAAGCAGTCCCTGGAATACGACAAACTGACGGAGACATTTTTCGTTTCCGGACTGACCGGTTATTCCTCTGCGTTCAACCCGGCCATTGATGTGATCCAGCAGTTTGATACCTCTGGCAAACCGCTCATGGAGATGTACCCACTGTGGGGGCGCTCTGAACTGATGCAGGCGACCCCCAATGGCCAACTGTGGAATGCCGATGACAGTGGCAACCTGAATATCCGGGATATTCGCTCCGGTCTGGTCCTTGAAACCATTGTGGAAGCCCACCAGGGACACATCACCGCCCTCGAACAACTGAACGAGCGCGCGGTCATCACTGCCTCCAGCAACGGCACTATCAAGATCTGGCGGACAGACATACCCAGCGGCAACTTCCGGCTCAACACGGTAAGCACGCAACTCGATCAGGTATTGGTGAAACCGGATATCGGCAACCGCCACCCACGCTTGGTGGCAACCATCAGCATCGACAAGTCGGGTGAATTTGTTATCAACTCGCCCGATGGCTACTACTGGTCGACCCCTCGCGCACTGCACAACGCCAGTTTTGTGCAAGACAGCAAGGTATTTGATTACGCACAATACGATTACTGGCTAAATCGACCGGATATTGTACTGCAGCGTCTCGGATACGCTACGCCCAACAGCCGCATGCTCTGGGAAAAACTGGTCAGCCATCGGCAGCAACGTCATCATGGCCATCCCTCACGGATGCCTCTGAATATAGATAAACCAGCATTGACCCTGAGCGGCCCACAGGAGCTGCTTCAACGAATGGACCAGATTAGCTTGACGTATGCGGTTGAGGACGCCAAACATTCGGACCTGACACTACACATGCAGGTGAATCAGGTGCCGGTGTTTGGCCAGCAGGGCCTACCCCTGAAAAACAACCACGGCACCCTGTCGATTGATCTGACACCCGGCAGAAACAACATCCGGGCTTACGTCAGCACCGATGACGGCCTGCAATCAGAAACCCGTTTCCTCACTTACAACCAGGCTGATAACAACCGCAAGCCAGCGCTCTATCTGCTTACCATTGGTGTCTCGGATTATGCTGATGACCGTCTCGACCTGCGCTACGCCGCCAAAGATGCCACCGATCTGGCCAACGCCCTTGGCGCCAGTGATCAATACCGCGAGGTTCACCGCTTTACCTTGCTGGACCGCCAGGTCACCGCGCGCTCGGTCCGTGATGCCAAGGCGTTTCTCAACCAAGGGACAGCGCAGGATCACGTCGTCGTATTTCTGGCCGGGCACGGTTTTCTTGACGAACAGGACAACTACTTCTTTGGAACCTCGGATATTGACATTGCCACTCCCGCGAGCAAAGGGCTGCCCTACGAGGACATCAACCGACTGCTCGACGGAATTCCCTCGAGAAACAAACTGCTGATGCTGGATACTTGCCACTCAGGGGAAGTCACAGAGCCGGTAGCCCGTCTGGAACTGCCACCGGGAGTACAAAGTCGCGGTCTGTCCGTCAGAGCACAACCTCAATCAGAAGCATCTCCGGGCATCTCCTACGCGCTTTTGCAGAACGCCTTTGTGGATCTGCGTGCTTCTACTGGAGCGATCATCATCAGTGCATCTGGCGGACAGGAATTCGCACTTGAAACCGAGGCTATCCAGAACGGGATTTTTACGGCTAGTGTCATCAATGCACTGACCAACAAGCGTGCAGACAGCAACGGAGATGGTGAGGTCACCACCGCCGAACTCCGCGATTTCACCTATCGCGAAGTAACACGCCTGACCAACGGTCGGCAGCGGCCTACCACCCGTAAATACAACCTGGATATCGATTTCGCCGTTTTCTGAATACGGCAAAGACATGGAAATTACTGACCCAGCCTTCGCTTGGTCAGTGCCGTCGCAGTGGCCTCAAGCGGGTCCTCAGGCCAAGGATGCTTGGGGTATCGCCCACGCAGCTCCTTGCGCACGGCCGGGTAATTTTCCCGCCAGAAGCGCTCAAGGTTATTGGTAATCGCGGCAGGCCGTCCCGCGGGGGTCAGCAAATGTGCGGTGATCGTCAAACGCCCTTTGGCAAGGGTCGGCAAGACTCCGAGCCCAAACAATTCCTGTAATTTCACTGCAAGCACTACGTGTTCGCTACGATAATCAAGCGTGGCGTTGCGCCCGCTGGGAATTGCCACCCGGGCCGGTAACTGCACCTCCAGCGCCTGCCTTTGTTCCAACGTCAACAGCACATCCAGTGCATGCTGCAGTGGCAGGTTGCGCAGATCGTCCAGTCGTCGCATGCCGGCCATAAAGGGAGCCAGCCACTGCTCAAGGGTTGCCTTCAGGGTCGAGTCGTCCACTGCCGGCCAACCCGATTCCAGTAACGCCATTCTCGCAACCCTGGCCTGCCACTGGCGCGCCTCTTCATCCCAGGGCAAGGCGTTGTCTAATCCGGCTTCACGAACCCCCTGAAGCAGCCCTTCGACACATTGCTCTGAAGACAGCTCGGCAAGGGGATGCGATTCAATCACCAGATTGCCCAGCACCTGCTCACGACGCCCGGTCACCCGGCCACGCTCACTATCCCAACCGGCACGTTTGCGCCAGCGAGCGTGCTTGTCCAGCACCGCAGTCACGGCTCGCTCATCCAACGGCATGACCAACCTCAACCGGGCATCCCGTGGCTGCCCGTCGGTGTCGAGAACCACTAACCACTCGTGGCCAAGCAATCGATCCCGTTCCGGTAAACGGACACCGGGGCCATCCACCATCTGATACACCCCGTCTCGCCCGGGCCTTTGCCTTGCCACCTGTTGCGGGAAGGTACAGGCCAGTAACGCGCCTAGCCCTTGCCGCCAATCGCTTTCATCACGATGTTTGCCGCCGGCAAGTCTGCGGGCTTCGGCCAGCAAGTTTCCATATTGTTGGGGGCGCTGTTCCAGGGCCTGCAGGCGGTCGCGCACGTCCACACCCTGCCCCTGAAAGGGATCGCGATCAGAGAGTAAGGCGGCCAGCCGCGATGCAGTCTCAACCAACCCGACCTCTCTGCCGGCAATCACCAGAATGGCCAGCGCCGGCTCCGTCGCCACCGAAGACACCGCTTCACCCAGCGGCGTCAAAGCGCCCTGTCCGTCCAGTACCCCGGCTGAGGTCAACCGATCCACCGCACTACGCCAGGCGCCTCCAGGCGGGGGCTCCAACCACTCCATTCCATCAGGTTGGCTACACCCCCAGCGTGCAAGATCCAGGACCAGCCCGTCGAGGCCAACACGCTGTATTTCTGGAGCGGTGTAACGGGCAAGCACCTCTGACTCTGCCCATAAACGTATACACTGCCCAGGGCCAAGCCGGCCGGCCCGGCCAGCTCGCTGCCGGGCACTGGACTCACTGACCCGTCGTGTGACAAGCCTCGAGCGGTGTCTGGCAGGATCATAAAGTGGCTCACGGATAAACCCGCTATCCACCACATGAGTCACCCCATCAATGGTCAGACTGGTTTCTGCCACGTTGGTAGACAGAATAATCAGTGAGGCGCCGTGACGAGCCTCATCCAGAACGGCCTGTTGCTCCTTGACAGGCAAACCGCCGTGCAACACGCGAACCCGCTCCCCTGACCCGTTTTCATGAAGTCGACCTGCCAACCAGTGGATTTCCCCCTGGCCCGGCAAAAAGACCAGCATCACACTTGCCGTAGGCGCCAGAGCAACAACCTCTCGTAAGCAATGTACCCTCCAGTCCTCTCTGGAGGGCACCGCGGCATAGCGGATTTCCACCGGGAAGCGCCGGCCTTCACTGCGAATGACCGGTGCCTCAAGCCAGCTCTGAAGTGATTCGCTGTCGAGCGTGGCCGACATCACCAGCAACCCCAGATCAGGCCGGAAAACCTCCCGAACTTCACGCACCAGCGCCAGGCCCAAATCCCCTTGCAGAGACCGCTCATGGAATTCGTCGAACAATACCAGGCTGATACCCTTCAGCTCCGGATCTGACAGCAGCATGCGGGTAAGAATCCCTTCCGTGATCACTTCAACGCGGGTATTCGGGCCGCTGCGAGTATCAGATCGGGTCCGGTACCCAACCCGCTCCCCTGGTTGTTCCCCAAGCTGGCTTGCCATGAACGTGGCCACTGAGCGGGCCGCAACCCTGCGCGGCTCCAGCATCAGGATTTTGCCATGGCTGGCCCACTCTGTTTCCAGTAACGCCAAAGGCACACGGGTGGATTTCCCCGCTCCGGTCGGGGCCTCCAGAATGGCACGACCGTACTCGTCAAGTGCTTGAATTAACTGCGGAATGACATCATCAACGGGAAAATTATGGGGCATTCGTTACTTCCATTGCCTTTTCAACGTGAACGCAGTCACTTGTAACCATTTTTCTGCCTATCGTCTCTGGTGGTCAGCGAAGGCTATGCTATATTTGGCTCAGCACTAATAATTTATAACGAATAGAAATAGCGATTTATGCTGAGCGATTTGGGGATACCTGAGCATCTAATCTGGAAGCTGAATGACTTTGACAACCACCAGCGGGCGGTCAATTTTATCAAACAGTTCCAGGACACGCTGTGCGTTTTCAGTGCACCGGTGGAGCAGCTTTATACCAATTACGATATCTCGTTACCGGATCACGATGAGCGGTCACTGATCATCCTGCCAAACCCGTACGCCTACCACGACACCTTTAACGGCATCGTGGATGAAAGCGTGCATGCCACCGGCATGTATATCGTGCCCGGCGACCTGTTCGGCAAGGAAGGATTGTTTCTGACACTGCGGCTGTTGAAGTATGGGAAACGGATCATCAAACCCGTACCGCTGAAGGTAGGGCTATGGGCCCTGATGAAGAAGGAAACCACGGAAGTCCCCTTCCTGCCTGTGATTACCAAGGGGGACCTGCGGGCATTTCGCAAGGACTTTCCTTGCCTGCACCTGCACCGCATCCAGCCCTCCAAACTGGTGGACCGCTCCCCCATGGAGATCAAGGCAATTCAGAAGGTCATTCGGGACAAGCTCAAGGTTTATATGTGATTGCTTGTCATCAGGGATTTACGGGAAACACGCCGCTCAGACGTCTGACGTCGGACGTCTGACGTCGGACGTCTGACGCGAAAGGCAGTAAACCAGTAACGCCAATCTCGCGGCCCATGCCGCCCTGCCTGATTTGACTGCCACAACGGCACACCTGCATTGCAAAGTCGCTATCTCGCACCCAGCTGGGTTGGGTTAGAGCGTCAGACGTCCGACTTCAGACGCCCGACCATAACCCTGACTCAGCCCGCCTGGTCGTAGCAATAATCCAGGGCCTGGATGTAATACTCCAGCCCTTTGCTGGCCGCCGCAAAGGCTCTCTCTTTCTGGGCCTCATCCACGCAAACCAGCTTGATCAGCTCCATGGCTTCATGGGGGTGATCGTCATCATAGGAGGCGTGAGCCCGTAACCAGGCCATGGAGTGGCGATTAATCGTTGCCACGCCATTTTCCTGATAGGCCTTCATGCCCTTGACCACGCTTTGGCTCCACTCGCCCGTCGCCCATTCAATGGCAAGATTGGTCGAAGCAATCCCTTCTTCCAGAGTGCCCTGATGCCCCATGTTCCAGAGAAAGTGATTCACCGCATCCATGGCAGCAGGTGGCTCGACAAATTCCAGGTCACGCAAGGTGATCCCGAAGCCCATGGCCCAATCCTGGTACCAGTAGGCATGGCGCTGCTCAATCTTGATATTGCCAATCAGCCAGTTCTTGGCTTCTTCATGGCCTGCATGGCGCCCCGGCCGGGTCTTGGCCAGATTCAGGCCCATGTATTTGGGAAAGTTTTCCACCAACGGATAGAAGTTCAACAATGCCGAGCGGAAACGCGGCAGGGACAGTGAACCTGCCGCCATCTCGTCAAACAGCGGATGCCTGACTACCCGATCCTTGAGCGGCACCAGATCATCCCAGAATTGCTGAGCCCAGGGTGAATGCGCGGTCAGCTCCAGCGCTTTCTTGTAATTCGCGGCACGCATGCGGTTGTTCTCCATAACAACGGTTTATTTTTATGCCTCCACCAGCGTGCCCCGAAAGCGGCACACTAGTCCAATAATTTGTATAAGCGATTTCGCAGTCGACGTAAATGACGGATTTGGGCTTTCCCTGCACCAAAGCCAGGATTGTAGAGTAATTGCTGGTAATAGCCGGCCCATTGACGGGCCACAGGTCCCGCTTTCGGCGTCTGAACCTCTACCGCACGGGCCAGCCCCTCTGGACTCAGCCCCGCGGGAAGAGATTGTCCGGTGTGCCTCTCTAGTCGCTGATGAACCCGCCAGAATTCACGCTCCAGCAGGGTTTGCTGCAACTTTCCGCTCTGGCGCAGTAGTACCAGCATGTATACCCCCAGCAACAGGGTGATGGCCACGATCAGACTGACGGCCACCCGCAAAGGCGTAACGTCGCCAAGCAGGCGACGTAGTACCTGGAGCTGAAACTGATTGTCATACCCCAGCACCCAGGTCTGCCAGCGGAAATCCACATAATCCGCCCACAGCTGGAGCCGGCCAAGCAAGCCCCCGGCGGCAAAACTCTCCAGCCCGGCCAGTGCTCCCTGCTCCTCTGCATCTCCCTGCAGGGAACCCCGCAGCCCCAGCTCGATACGTTCCGGGGCTACCGCTGCGGTGGGATCCACCCGGACCCAGCCCTGGCCCTGCAACCACACTTCCGCCCAGGCGTGGGCATCGTACTGCCGCACCAGCAAGTGAGAACCAAGCGTATTTTGCTCGCCGCCCTGATAACCCACCACTACCCGGGCAGGCACCCCCGCCGCCCGCATCAAAAAAGTAAAGCTGGAGGCATAGTGTTCACAAAACCCACGCTGGGTACGGAACAAGAACTCGTCGATGGGATCTGCCGTCAGCGGTGGGGGTTTGAGGGTGTAATGGAACGGTTGCTCCCGGAAATGACGCAAGGCCAGGGACACGATCTGTCTGTCACTGTCGCTATTCAGACGCCACTGTTGTGCGAGCCCCCTGGCACGGCGCCCAAAACTGTCGCGAGGCAAGCTCAACATCAGATCTTGCTCCTGCACGGACAGGGGGATTGCCGCACTCAAGCCCGGAAAACTGGTTATTGTATAGGCTGTCCGCTGCGAAAGCGGCGCCCTCGCCACCAGACGCATGTCTCTGGCCAGCGACGCATCCCCCTGTTCCAGCATGGGCACCGCCAGGGCAAACAACCAGCGACGCTGGGTCGGCTCCATGATCAACTGGTAGGAATAGCTCGCCTGTTGCGCCCCCTGTTCCTGCAAGCGGTTATACCAATCTGGAGGTGTTCCCCTTCCATTGTAGAGATAGCTATCTACTGCCATACCCCGAGGCATGGCTTGTTGCCAGGTACGTCCGTCGTAGTGGCTTAATGTCAGCCCTCGCCAGTAACGCTCCGAGGGCGGAGGCATCTCGCCTTGAAAGGCGACCCGGAACGCCAACTCAGAAGATTCAGACAAGTCACTGATATCCCCCGGGGAGATACTGTCACTCATGCCGGTACGGGCCTTGCCACTATCCAGCTGCATATTCCACAACGGGGCAACACGGGGCACCAACAGAAACAGGACCAGCGTCACAGGTATGGCCTGCAACAGCATCACCCCACCGGTTTTAAGGTGAGAAAAAGCGCTGGCGCGTGTATCACTGTGGTTGATGCCTACCAGACACGCAGTGAGCAACAGCATGCACAGCAAGACAAAAAGGAACATGCCGGGGCCACGCTCGAACAACAGCGCTGTGGCACACACAAAATAGCCCAGCACGATCACCACATAGGCATCACGTTGCTGGACCATTTCAAGGTATTTAAGGGCAAACAGACTGACCAGTAACGCCACCCCGGCTTCAGGCCCATAGATGCGACCAAAGCTGTACCAGGTCATACCCACTGCCGTTACCATCAGAACGCCCCGCACGATACGCCCAGGCAAACGCATACGCTGATGGTCCACCAACCAGCGAATGACCACCACCACAGCCAGCAACACTGATTGCCAGACAGGACCCAACAGTAACTGGGGTAACGAGCACGCAATCAGGGCCGTTGCCAGCCACAGGCGGGTATGCACTGGCACCTGATAAACGCGCATCAATCAAACTCCGGGTAGCACGCCAGCGCATCAAGGGTGCGCCAACGGTGAACGTCCCCCGTGTCCGGGGTCAGGGTGATACCTGGCAGGACCAGCCCATAGGGCAATTGCTGTTGGTCCAGCGTCAGAATCCAGTGACACAGGATCGACAAGCGCTGCTCATCGCCCATCCCCTCCAGTCTGTCCCAACGTAACCATAACCGTCCGCCCGCAGGCTCCTCGAATAACTTGGTATTCAGCCCCTTGCCTGCGGCATAACCTTTCCAGTCGATACGCCGCAAGGAATCACCGGGGGAATATTCACGAAGCCCCTGAAACTCATCGTTGCCTGCACGACCGGTGGGCACTTGCTGGCTATGCTCGTCACCGCCGTCGGCCGGGCACTCCGCCCACTCCTGTGGCTGCGGCCAGGCCAGGCAATAGTGATCCAGTGAAACATACGACCAGGTTCGCAGCAGTCCCAGGGGGAAACGGCTTTCCACCTTCAGCCTTGGGGCCATGACCCGGCCACGCTCGGTCAGGGGCATATTCAGCCACAGGCTGCTCTCCTCACCCCCCGTAACACTGACCTGCTGGGCAGACTGCCCCTGCCAGTACAGCCATAAACAGAGATGATTACGGCGCTCGGGAAACAGGATGACTTCCAATGCACCACTGGCACCGCTGAACCCGGATTCACTATCGCCGTTACGAATCCCCAGACCGGAAAGGTTGCGGTAGGTATGCAAGATAGCGACAAGGAACAGGCTCGCCAGCAAAAAAGACAAGGCAAGAATCAGGTTGTTTTCATAGTTGATACCGCCAATGAACAACAGACTGGCAACCAACAAATAAAAGAAACCGTAGCCGGTAGGAAAAATGAAAATGCGCTTTTGATTAAGCACAACCCGACCGGAGCGCGGCAATCGCCGCGACAACCAGCGTTCGTAGAGATCGCGCAGGGGAGCAGGAAGGCGCATGGAAGGCCCCGTTTATCGCCGTACCACCGGAACAGACTGCAGCAGGGATTGCGTCATTGCTGCCACGCTTCCCCCCTGTCGGGCCGCCAGTCGGTGCTCGGCAACCGCCGCCCACACCGCCTGCACGTCTTCCGGCACAACATAATCACGCCCACCGATTAACGCCCAGGCCCGGGCGGCCTTGAGCAACCCCAGACCGGCACGGGGCGACAGACCCGCGACAAAGCGATCATCACTGCGAGTCGCATCCAACAGGCGTTGCACATAATCGATCAGTTCGTCTGTGGCACGCACCTTGTCGACCATTCGAGTCAACTTGATCAACCCTTCGCTGCTGATAACCGCTTTGAGGTTGCGTACCTGGCTTCGCAAGTCGCCCCCTGCCAGCAGGTTTCGCTCTACCTCTGGCGCGGGATAACCGAGCGAAATACGCATCAGAAAGCGGTCGAGCTGGGACTCGGGCAGCACAAAGGTGCCAGCCTGATCCACCGGGTTCTGGGTCGCTACCACAAAAAAAGGCTCGGGCAATTTGCGGCTGACGCCGTCAAGGGTCACCTGCCGCTCTTCCATGGCTTCCAGCAATGCCCCCTGGGTTTTGGGCGTCGCGCGATTGATTTCGTCGGCCAGTAGCAGCTGGGTGAAAACCGGTCCTTCACGGAGGGAGAAGTCCTGCGACTTGGGGTCGAAAACGGAAACCCCCAAAATATCCGCCGGCAACATGTCACTGGTGAACTGGACACGCCGGTAATCCAGTTGGAACACCCGCGCCAGCGCATGGGCCAGTGTCGTCTTGCCCATCCCGGGCAGATCTTCTATCAACAGGTGGCCATTGGCCATCAGGCAGGTCAGCGCCAGTTTGAGCTGTTCTTCCTTACCCAATACCACCTGCCCTACCTGGGCCAGGGCTTTTGTCAGAGCCTGCATGAATCCCCTTATTGTCGTGTTGTTAGCGAGGATTGACGGCAAGGCCGGGTTATACGGCCAGCGCTTTTAACCCTCGAGACAGGTCGGCCTTGAGGTCCGCGACGGACTCCAGACCAATCGCCAGACGGATCAGGTTCTCCGTGACACCGGCACGCTGTTTCTCTTCCTCGCTGACCCGGCCATGGGTTGTGGTGGCCGGGTGCGTGACTGTGGTTTTAACATCCCCCAGATTGGCGGTGATGGAAATCAGCCGAGTGGCATCAATAAAACGCCAGGCTGCCTGACGATCACGGTTACCCGCAGCGTCTTCCACTTCGATGGACATCACCGCACCAAACGCAGACTGCTGTTTTGCCGCCAATGCATGCTGGGGGTGATTCGGCAGGCCCGCGTAATGCACCCGGGCAATGCCCGGCTGGGTTTCCAGCCACTGTGCCAACTCCAGGGTCCGGGCGCTCTGAGCGCTCATGCGCAGACTCAATGTCTCTAACCCTTTCAGGAAGACCCAGGCATTAAATGGGCTCATGCACGCCCCGGCTGAGCGGACAAAACCCAACACCTCATCCATTTGAGGCTTGGCTCCGACGACGGCGCCACCCAGACAACGGCCCTGCCCGTCCAGATACTTGGTGGCACTGTGGATAATAATGTCAGCCCCCATCTCCAACGGCTTTTGCAACGCCGGAGTACAGAAACAGTTATCCACGACCAGCAGCGCCCCATTGTCATGGGCAAGCTTCGCCAGTGCCCGAATATCGCCCACTTCTGACAGCGGGTTGGACGGTGTCTCAAGGAACAGAAGTTTGGTTTCCGGCCGAATGGCCGCTTCCCAGTCGGCAAGGTCAGTCAGGTCGACCATGGTGGTTTCGATGCCGAACTTTTTCAGGTAACGGTCGAAGACCACATTGGTCGTGCCAAACACACTCCGGGAACTGACCACATGATCGCCCGGGGCCAACAAGGAAAAGAAAGTACCGCTAATGGCGGCCATGCCAGAAGCAAACGCCACACAGGCCTCTCCGCCTTCCAGCGCGGCAAGGCGCTGCTCAAAGGCACGCACTGTGGGGTTGGTAAACCGGGAATAAATATTGCCTGGTTCCTGGCCACCAAAGCGCGCCGCCGCCTGGGCCGCACTTTCATAGACGAAACTGGACGTCAGAAAAATCGGATCCGAGTGGGCCATCTCATCCGTGCGCAGCTGCGCAGTGCGGATAGCCAGGGTATCGACATCAAATTCACTCGGATCCAGATCGTTCATTCACAGCCTCGCCAGTGCGTAGTGAGCCTCTTGAGTCGGCTCAGTTGGTATTGTGCAGGTCGATAATTTCATTATCCGCAAGAGCCTGACTTTTTTCACTCTTGCCCTTGGCCAGATCGTTGCGACGCGCTTCAAGCATACTCAAATAGTCTGCGGTAATGTTGCCCGCCAAGTACTCACCATTGAATACGGAACAATCAAACGATGCCACATCCGGGTTACCCTCGCGGCAGGTTTCCACCAGATCATTCAGGTCCTGATAGATCAACCGGTCGGCACCGATCAGCTCGCAAATTTCTTCGGTCGTGCGCCCGTGGGCAATCAGTTCCTGGGCTGCGGGCATATCAATGCCGTATACATTGGGGTACTGCACCGCGGGCGCCGCAGACGCAAAGTACACGTTCTTCGCACCCGCTTCGCGGGCCATCTGGATAATTTCATTACAGGTCGTGCCACGGACAATGGAATCATCCACCAGCAACACATTCTTGCCCTGAAATTCCAGCTCGATGGCGTTCAGTTTCTGGCGCACGGATTTCTTGCGTTGCTGCTGGCCCGGCATGATGAACGTGCGGCCAATATAGCGGTTCTTGATAAAGCCTTCACGGTACTTCACACCCAGATGGTTGGCCAGTTGCAGGGCCGAGGTGCGGCTGGTGTCCGGAATCGGAATCACTACATCAATATCGTGGTCCGGCCACTCACGCTCCACCTTCTCTGCCAGCTTCTCACCCATGCGCAGGCGAGCCTTGTAAACAGAAATACCGTCGATGATGGAATCAGGACGCGCCAGATACACCTGCTCGAAAATACACGGGTGCAGACTGGGTGACTCGGCGCACTGGCGGGTATGCATCTCGCCCTCTGCAGTGATGTAGATCGCCTCGCCAGGCGCCAGATCACGCACCAGATGGAAGCCCAAAGAAGACAGCGCCACCGACTCGGATGCCACCATGTATTCCGGGCCTTGGGGAGTGTCCTTGCGCCCGAAGCAGAGCGGACGAATACCGTGGGGGTCACGGAACGCCAGAATGCCGTAGCCGGTGATCATGGCCACCACCGCATAGGCCCCTTCCACACGCTTGTGAACGGCCGCGACTGCATCAAAAATATCGCTGGGCTCCGGCTGCAGCTTGCCACGGCTCTGCAATTCGTGGGCGAAGACGTTTAACAGCACCTCAGAATCTGAGGTAGTGTTGATGTGGCGCAGATCGGCACGAAAGATGTGCTCCGCCAGGTCTTCCGCATTGGTCAGGTTGCCATTATGGGCCAGGGTAATGCCGTAGGGGGAGTTAACATAGAAAGGCTGCGCTTCTGCCGAACTGGAACTTCCGGCGGTAGGGTAACGCACATGACCGATACCCATGTTGCCAACCAACCGACGCATGTGGCGGGTGCGGAACACATCTCGCACCATACCGTTATCCTTGCGCAGATAGAGCCGGTCGCCGTCACAGGTCACGATACCTGCCGCGTCCTGCCCGCGATGTTGCAGAACGGTCAGCGCATCATAAATGCCCTGATTCACATAGCTATGGCCGACAATGCCCACAATGCCGCACATGGTTTTTTCCTCTCGTCAGGCGTGGCGCGTTAAAGGGGATGCTGAGGCCCCTTAACTACTTGTATTCATGACCCAGGCGAGAACATTCTCACCCATTTCCCGGGTCCAGGTTTCCATCATGACCAGATGGGGAACCAGCGTGGAGTCCTGCCACCATTTATCGGCAGCAAACAGGTGACGACCCAGCGCCACCAGTACCACCATCAACAGGACACCTCTTAGCGCACCAAAGACCATGCCCAGAAGGCGGTCGGTACTGCTAAGGCCAGTTACCCGAATCAGTTCGCCCAGCAAGTGATTGATCAGCGCCCCGACAATGAGCGTCAGGGCAAACAGGGTACCGAAGGCAACAGCGGTACGCAGGCTGGGGGTGCTGATCTGTTCCTGGAGCACGATTTCCAGCGCGGGGCTGAACAGGCGCGCGATAATAAAGGCGGCGACCCAGGTGAGCAATGAAAAGGCTTCGCGGGTAAAGCCGCGGCGGACGCTGAGCAGTGCTGATACCGCAATCACGACCAGAATGATGCCGTCTGCCAAATTCATGAAACGCGTGCTCTCGCCTGCGGTAAATGCCTGGATTGAACGGTAGCGGGCCCATTGGCGGGCACTGGCTGCCGGAGAGAATTCAGACGGCGAAGTTTACCAGAGCCGGGCCGGCGATGCATGGCCGATGAGCAGAACCCGGGCTGACCCGTTCAGGGGGCATAGATACGGACCAGCCCCTTCAGATTGAATCGACTATCATCGGCCAGCCGCTGGCGGGTCTGCTCAGCGTCTTCCTTGCGAATTTCCGGACCGACCATGACCCGATGCAGCAGTTTGCCATTCTGGGTATCGCTTTCGGTATACGCCCGATAGCCCGCATTTTTAAGGCGTTCCACCAACCCCGTGGCACTGTCCTGCTGGCTATAACTGCCGACCTGGACAACGAAGCCTGCCAATATGGGATCATCCCCCGGCTGCCGAGCCGGCGTTGGCGGCGTAGTCAGGGTGCGAAGCCCATCCTTTTTCGCGGTTTCCACACGTTCTGGCACCTCATCTTGTGCCTCTTCAGGTGCTTCAGGCTCTGGGTCGGGCTGCTCAGCTACAGGCTCCCCCGCCTCAGCGATGACATCCTCACGATCGGTCACCAATCGCTCGCGAGCCGCCGCTTCTACCTCTTCCTCAATGACAGGCTCCACGACCACCGCCTGATAATCCGGCGCGGGGGGGATCTCCATATTCAGTGCCGTACGAATTTGTTCAGGCGAACGGAACACCAGAGGCGACAGGACCGCCGCCAGAATCAGCAGCAATACCACCCCGGTTATACGCTGGCGCGTGCGCTTTTCCACCGTCTACTCCTCCACAGCCTGCCAGGCTTCTGCAACAGTATGGAACGAGCCGAAGACTACCACTTGATCACCGGGAATGGCAGCCGACAGGGCTGCGTGGACCGCGTCTGCCACACAAGCATATTCTGCCGCTGCGGCATCCGCAGGCAGCACAGCACGCAGTGCCGCTGTAGAAGCAGACCGGGCTATCGCAGGGGCGGCCAGATACCAGATCGCACGGGTATCCTCCGCAAAGACACCGGCAACGGCTTCACGGGGCTTATCGGCCATCATGCCGAAAACCAGATGACGGCGGCCCGGGCAATCCGCTAGCAGGTCATGGAAACGCTGCACCGCAGGCAGGTTGTGTCCCACATCAAACCAGCAGTCGGCGCCCTGAATACGACGGTATTCGCAACGCCCCATGAGCGTCACCCCCGCTACTGCGGCAATCTGGTGAGCCTGCAAGGAAAACCCGGCCAGCGTCATGGCCTGAACAGCAGTGCACAGGTTGTCCCTTCCCAGGGTCACCTCTGTGGGTAGCGGTATTCGCTGACCATCGCAGAGCCGCAACAGCCCCTCGTGCAGGCCAAAATCTCGCCCGGCCAATACCCCCCGGGCCCCGTATTGCGCAACACAATCAGTCAGATTAGCGGGCCAATCCAGCTCGCCAAATACCAGAGGGATTCCGCGCCGGGCAATGCCACATTTTTCGGCGCAAATGGCTTCGCGGGTATCACCCAGCCAATCCTGATGATCGAGGCCCACCGAGGTCACCACGGACACATCGGGGTCGACGATATTCACTGCATCCAGCCGCCCGCCAAGTCCCACCTCCAGCAAGACGAGGTCCGCCCCGCTATCGCGGAACAACCACAGCGCGGCCAAGGTCGTGAATTCAAAATAGGTCAGCGGCACAGGCGGCTCGTCGCCGTGCCCTTGTCGTGCCAGCTCGACCTGATCAAAGGCCGCACAAAGCTGGGCATCGCTGGCCAGCCCGTCAGGCAAGCGCACCCGTTCATTGAAATGCAGGATATGTGGCGAGGTATAAAGACACACCTTGAGGCCCAATTGCTCGGCCAGAGCGGTCATCAAGCGAAGGGTCGACCCCTTGCCATTGGTGCCCGCTACGGTAATAACCGGCATGGCCAGGCTAGCCACCTGAAGACGCTCCGCTACCTCAAGTAAACGTCCCAGACCCAGCTCAATGTCAGCCGGGTGCATCGCTTCAATACGGAACAACCAGGTGGCCAGCGCCTCCGCGGCGGGAGACGCCGGCACCGCCGGGTGAGAAGGGTCAGTCATTCACGGCCAGAGGCCAACCCAGCATGTTGGCCAAAAGACGGTGCAGGGTATCGCGCATCTCGTGACGGCTCACGATCATGTCGATGGCACCGTGCTCGAGCAGGAATTCGCTGCGTTGGAAGCCTTCCGGGAGCTTCTGCCGTACGGTCTGCTCAATCACTCGCGGACCGGCAAAGCCAATCAGGGCGTTGGGCTCTGCCACGTTCACGTCCCCCAGCATGGCCAGCGAGGCAGACACGCCACCATAGACGGGGTCTGTCAGCACGGAAATGAAGGGTAGCCCCGCCTGACGCATTTTTTCCAGCGCAGCAGAGGTTTTCGCCATCTGCATCAGCGAAAACAGCGCCTCCTGCATCCGCGCGCCGCCACTTGCCGCAAAACAGATCAGTGGCAACTTGTGCTCCAGACACACGTTGACCGCACGTACAAAGCGCTCACCGACCACCGACCCCATTGAGCCACCCATAAAACTGAATTCGAAGGCACAGGCCACCACTGGCTCACCGTGCAGGGAGCCTTTCATGGCAATCAGAGCATCATTCTCGTCAGTGTCCTTCTGGGCTGCGGCAAGCCGGTCCTTGTACTTCTTGGAGTCCTTGAACTTGAGACGGTCCACCGGCGCCAGGCCGGCCCCGATCTCCGTCAGGGTTCCTTCGTCCAGAAACAGCTTGAGGCGCCTGCGGGCACCGATGCGCAGGTGATGCTCGCACTTCGGGCACACGTCCATGTTGCGATCCAGCTCTGGCCGGTAAACCACTCCATCACAGCGCGGACACTTGCGCCATAGCCCTTCGGGTATATTGGTCCGACGGCTTTCCTGGGGGCGCCGTACTGCGGGTAGGATTTTTTCCAGCCAGTTGCTGCTGCTCATGCAAAGGTCCTTACGTGTCCATGGCGGTGCGCATGGCAGACAGAATGTCACCGATAGCACCGTTGATGGCTGCAGGTTCCTTCTGGAACTTGTCAATCTGGTTCACCAGAGCACTGCCCACCACGACACCGTCGGCCACACGACTGACAGCCTGCGCCGATTCTGCGTCCTTGATACCAAAGCCGACCCCGATGGGCAATTTGGCAAGATTGCGAATTGTTTCAACCCGGCTCGCCACTTCGTCCACATTCAGGGCAGCAGAGCCCGTTACTCCCTTCAGGGACACATAGTACAAGTACCCTGAACCCGCCTCGCCAATCAGTTTGATACGGGCATCCGATGTCGTCGGCGCGACCAGAAAAATAATGTCCAGGCCGTTGGCATCCATGATCGGTTTAACCTCCAGAGCTTCCTCCGGCGGCAGATCGACCAGCAGCACACCATCTACCCCAGCCTCAGACGCCGCGCTGGCAAACGCCTCGTAGCCCATCACCTCGACCGGATTCAGGTAACCCATCAAGACGACAGGCGTCTCGGTATCGGTTTCACGGAAGGTTTTCACCATGCCCAGAATGTCACGGGTGGAGGTGTTCTGGGCCAGGGCACGCTCACAGGCCAGCTGAATCACCGGGCCATCGGCCATCGGGTCGGAAAACGGCACCCCCAGCTCAATGATATCGGCACCCGCTTTGACCATGTCGTGCATCAGCGGCACCGTCACGGCTTTCTGGGGATCTCCAGCGGTGACGAAAGGAATCAGAGCCTTGCGATTCTCACCGGCCAGACGCTCAAAACAACGTTCGATACGACGCATTAACGATAACTCCTTAAAACTTGATACCGTCAATGTCGGCGACGGTCAGAATATCCTTGTCCCCACGGCCGGACAGGTTGACCACGATGTTCTGCTCCGGGCTCATGGTGGCCGCCAGTTTCTTGGCATAGGCCAGCGCATGAGACGATTCCAGAGCGGGCATGATGCCCTCTACCCGGGTCAGCTCCCGGAACGCCGCCAGGGCTTCCTGATCATCCGCCGCCACGTATTGCACCCGACCTACATCTTTCAACCAGGAGTGCTCGGGCCCGACACCGGGGTAATCCAGCCCGGCAGAGACAGAGTGGGTTTCGATGATCTGACCGTTATCATCTTCCATCAGGTAGGTACGGTTGCCATGCAGCACGCCCGGACGGCCGGCTGACAATGGCGCCGCATGGCGGCCCGTCTCGATACCGTCACCCGCCGCTTCTACCCCGTACATGGCCACGCCATCGTCATTCAGGAACGGATGGAACAGGCCGATCGCATTGGAGCCCCCCCCGACACAGGCCACCAGCGCATCCGGCAGCTGACCGGCTTGCTTGAGGCTCTGATCGCGGGCTTCGCGGCCAATAATGCACTGGAAATCACGCACCAGTTGCGGATAGGGGTGGGGCCCCGCCACGGTACCGATGATGTAGAAAGTGTCATCCACATTGGTGACCCAGTCGCGCATGGCTTCATTCATGGCGTCTTTCAGGGTTTTGGAACCCGAAGTCACGGGAATAACTTCCGCGCCCAACAGCTTCATGCGGTACACATTGAGCTTCTGACGTTCCACGTCTTCCGCACCCATATATACCTGGCACTTGAGCCCAAGACGCGCCGCCACGGTAGCGGTGGCAACACCGTGCTGCCCTGCCCCGGTCTCGGCGATCACCCGAGGTTTGCCCATGTGCTTGGCCAGCAACGCCTGACCGATGGTGTTGTTTACCTTGTGAGCGCCAGTGTGGTTCAGGTCTTCACGCTTGAGCCAGATGTTTGCGCCACCCACTTGCTTCGACCATCGCTCTGCCAGGTAAAGCGGAGACGGACGGCCCACGTAATGGGCCAGGTCATAGTCGAAATCCGCACGGAATTGCGGATCATCCTTGAGACGCTCATACATGGCCTTCAGTTCGTCCAGAGCCCCCATCAGGGTCTCGGAGACAAAGCAGCCGCCATAGGGACCGAAATGGCCACTTGCGTCAGGAAAAGCAGAAAAATCAGGGCGTTCAGACACCAGCTACTCCTCGTGTTTTGACACTATTGATAAAGGCTCGGACAGCAGCGGCATCCTTGATGCCGCCCTGGCGTCGACCCTGAACCGTCAACAGTTCAACGCCGCCGCTTACATCCACAGCCCAGGGCCTCACCTGTGTCACGGCGTCGGCCACGTTGCCCGGGTGCAAGCCACCAGCCAGCACCAACGGCAGGGACAAATTGCCGGGCAATCTGTCCCAGTTAAAGGTTTCCCCGGTTCCTCCCGGTACACCAGCGACATAACTATCCACCAGCAAACCTGCGGCCTCATGGTATTGGCCGGCACAGGCATGCAGATCCACATCATCCTTCATGCGAACCGCCTTGATCCACGGACGCGCGAACTGGCTGCAATACACCGGCGTCTCATCACCGTGGAACTGAAGCAGATCCAGAGGGACAGTACTCAGCACATCCTGCACCTGTTGCTCAGGGGCATTCACAAACAAGCCCACCGTGGTCACGAACGGCGGCAAGGCAGCACAGATAGCAGCAGCGCGCGCCACTGACACGTAACGGGGGCTGGGCTCATAAAACACCAGCCCGATGGCATCCGCACCCGCTCTCGCAGCAGCAAGGGCGTCTTCAATTCGGGTAATGCCGCAAATTTTGACCCGGGGAATGGTCATGGGTGCTCCAGTTTAACAGATGGCGGAGAATCCGGGGGGCTATTATGCCTCAAGACTCACCCAGTTGGTGAGGCAGCCATAGCGGGCCCAGCGGCTCCTTGGGCAGTGCGAATTCCGGCGGGTATTCGATATCCACCAGATACAACCCATAAGGCGGCGCAGTGGCAGCCCCGACTCGCCGATCACGGGCTTCGAGCACCTCTGCTGCCCAGCCTGGCGCCTGCTTGCCTGCCCCAACGGTCATCAGCACACCAGATATATTACGCACCATGTGCATCAAGAACGCGTTAGCGTGAGCTTCCAGAATCAATACTTTGCCGTGCTCGTACAGCCTCAGGCTGTGCAGTGTCTTGACTGGCGATTTCGCCTGACAGTGAACGCTGCGGTAGGACGTAAAATCGTGAGTCCCTTCCAGAAGGCATGCCGCTTCGCGCATGCGCTGCACGTCCAAAGGCCGGTGATTCCAGGTCACCTGATTGCGATACAGAGCGGGAGGTCGACCATTGTTGTAAATCACGTAACGGTAGCGACGACTGACCGCAGAAAAGCGGGCGTGAAACTGATCGCTGACCGGAGTTGCCCAGCGTACCGAGACATCATAAGGAAGATTCGTGTTCACCCCCATGATCCAGCTTTTCATGGCTCTCGGGGCATCCGAGTCAAAATGTACGACTTGCCCTGTGCCATGCACACCGGCGTCGGTACGCCCGGCACAGACCACGGCAACCGGATGATTGGCCACTTTTGAGATCGCCTTTTCGAGGCATTCCTGTACCGTGCGCACACCAGCTTGCTGGGTCTGCCAACCCCGAAAATCGGTTCCGTCGTACTCGATACCCAGGGCGATACGGGCCATGACTCTCTCTATTCGCTGTGATCAGTGATCAACGCCACGGATAAAACAAAGGGGGCGATACCTTAAGGCATCGCCCCCTTTTTTCCCAGCCGGGTCGTGAAGATTAACCGACCTGGGACATCAACTCACGGGCTTCCGCCTGTTGCTGATCATTCCCCTCGGCGATTACTTCGTTAAGAATATCCTTGGCGCCCTCAGAGTCACCCATGTCGATGTAGGCCTTGGCCAGATCAAGCTTGGTGGCATTCTCGTCAGTCTCACCCAGGAAGTCGAAGTCATCTTCGTCACTGAGCATGTCATCGTCGCTGCCCGCGACATCCGCAGCCGGCGTTTCAGCAACCGGTTCCGGCACATTCACAGGCACTTCAGGCTCAGCATCGAAAGACACGTCGTTCAGAGAGGACGCATCATCCAGATCCACATCCAGCGCATCGGCTGGTGCGTCTTCACCCGACTCGATGCTCAGCACGTCATCACTGTCGTCGGCGACCAAGTCTTCGAGAGACAATTCGTCTTCGTCTGCGGTAACCCCGGTCACCTCAGTGGTCGGCGATTCGAGCTCGGCGGCGTCAAAATCCAGAGCGGTAATATCGTCCAGGTCCGCTGATGCGTCTGCGTCCAGCGCTTTCTCGGCTTCGTCCAGTTCCAGGTCCAGATCGGCAAGGGTGTCTTCTTGCTCAACCTTGCTGTCACCAGCGTCATCGCCATCCAGTTCCAAGTCATCCAGAGACAGGTCCAGCTCTTCGTCTTTGGCTGGCTCTTCGCTCACTTCAGTGAACTCGCTGCTCATGTCATCGAGAGACAGATCACCATACTGGGTGTCGTCATCGCCTTCGAAAGACGCGCTACCCACATCATCCAGATCCAGCAGCGACGAGGCTTTCAGCGACTGCTTGTCAGCGTCACTGAGTTCGGGCTCTGCAGGCTGCTCCGCTTGCGGCTCATCCAGCGTCAGAGTGAAGTCATCATCGGCATTTTCAGTGGCTTCATCCAGAATCAGGGTCTGGTCTTCGCTGCCAGCCGCGCTGTCATCCAGCTCGAAATCAAAGTCCGCAAGTTCGTCCGCGGCTGCCGAAACGTCAGCTTCGCTCTCTTCAGGCTCCATGGTGGGCACCTCATCGGTGTCCGCTTCCATGGTGGGAATTTCCGGCTCGTCCAGATCTGAGGACAGCCCCATTTCCAGGTCATCCAGAGACAACTCTTCCTCGGTGTCCGCTGCGACGGCAGACACGTCACCACCCAGACGGCTGATGGCTGCGTCCACATCACCTGACACACCGCTAAAGGCGGTAGCCTGCTGCTGGAAGCCGGCCTCGTCATTCATTTCCTTGAGCAATTCCAGCAAGCGGATTTTCAGGTCGTCGCGCTGGGGATGCTTGTTGATTTCGTTGCGCAGGAAATCGACGGCTTGCGGGTAGCGACCATAGGCCACGTACACGTCCACATCTTCCATCGGGTCCTGACTGCCCCCAGCGGCGGCAACGGCAGCCTCGGCATCATCGTCTTCGGCATCAGCCTCTACGACAGGGGCGGTTTGCTCGTCGTCAAGCTGCAGACCGAACTCATCCTGGTCATCAACGTTGTCGGCGTCATCAAACAGGGAGGCTTCGCTCTCTGCAGTGTCCTTGCTCTTGCCACGCAGCACCAGGAAGATCACCAGCAGAAGCGCCAGAAGACCCAGTGCGATGTACAACAGGTTTTCCATCAACAGATCGACAATGCCTGGCTCGGAAACGGCAGGCGGCTGCGCAGGCGCGGCCGGCTTGGGTTTCACGACTTCAGGGGCCTTGGTCACTGCCGGCTCGGCGGCCACGGGCTCTTGCGTTTCGGAATCCGCGTCCACAGCGTCATCACCTGTGGCATCTGTCTCGGTGGTGGCATCAGTGTCAGCCAGCTCTGAGGCCTCTTCGCCAGCCTCTTCACCTTCAACCATCAACTCGGAAGATTCCGCTTCGTCAACAGCTTCCGGCTCCACGGCCTCGTCCGTCGCAGCCTCTGCCTCAGCAACAGCTGCATCCGCCTCGGCTTCGCCAGCCTCTGCGACAGGCTCGGGCTCCGCCATCAGCGGATCATCGCTACCACTTTCCACACCCTTAGCTTCACGCAGTTTGCGCAGTTCTTCCTGCAACTGGGCGATTTGGTCGTTTCGCAGCTTGAGTAACTGCTCACTGGTGGCGTTCTGCTCTTGCAGATCATCCAGTCGCGACTTCAGTTCTGCATTTTCGCGGTCCAGCTGATCAACTGTCTCATCACGGATCGCCAGCTCATTTTCCAGGACCGCTGTATTGGCACTGCCCTGTTCAGACGAGCCAGTGCTGTCACCATCACCGACGCCAGCAGTGGATTCCGGGGCGACCAGCTTCACCTGACCCTTTTCGGGCCCCGCTGCAGTGTCATCACTGTCCGCGGTCTGACGACTACCATCAAGTTGGGCTCGCTGTTGCGGCATTTGCACACCGCGCTCTTCGAGCATGTCACGCCATTTGCGGTTCTGGTCTGCCACTTCTGCCAGGGCAGAGCGAGTGGAAATGTTGCGTACTTCCTGTTCGCTGGGAATCCGCAGCACGGTCCCCTCACGTACCAGGTTAACGTTGTTATTAATGAAGGCATCAGGATTCATTTCCTGAATGGCCACCAGCATTTGCTGGACAGACACACTGTTGGCAGGACGATTGTTCAGCGCAATCTGCCACATGGTGTCAGAAGACTTGACCGTGTAGGTCTTGCGAGGGCCGCTGGCTGCCGGCTGCGAGGGCGAAGACGTTGCCACTGGTGCGCTGGCTGGCGCGGGAGCACGACTCGCAGGTGCCGGGGTCGGGGACGGCGCCTGGGTACGGGTCACGGGTTCGGGAGCACGGGTAATCACCGGCGCCGTGGTGGTCGCGGTTTCCGCGAAGCTGGGCGGGTCCAGCAACACGGTGTATTCACGCATCAAACGGCCGGTAGGCCACAGGAATTCAACCAGAAAATTCAGGTAGGGTTCGCGAACCGGCTGGTCGGTGGTGATATGCAGGACAGCCTTGTCCTTGCTGGTCACCTCTACCGCGAATTCGAGCCGGTTCAGGAAATAGGTACGGTCAACCCCTGCGGCATCAAACTCTGTCTGGGGCGCCAGATTGACCAGAATTTCCTCAGCTGTCAGGTCACCCACTTCATGGAGAGACACTTCCATATCCAGTGGCTGATTCAGATAGGAATTCAGTTCGTATTCCCCAACCCCTAATGCTGCCGCGATTCCCGGCGTCATGATCGCCAGTGCGGTGAAGCCTAACCCAAGTTTTCGAAGCATGGTCGAACCCTTTATTTATTATGTTTCCCGCGCTCAGCCCGATCCCGCGGGCGCTACCGGACGTACCCGAGGCGGCAAGCAGTCCTATGACACTGTTCACACATTCTGCCCCAGCTTGGGCGCAAAACCTAGAAACCGCGTCACATAATGTCAGTAAGTATCCATTACAGATAGTCTTTTATCAACTTCTCGACTATCTCTACCGCATTCAGGGCAGCCCCCCAGCGGACATTGTCAGCGACCGTAAAATAGCTCAGGTTGCCGGAAGCTTCCATATCTTCACGTACACGGGAGATACACAGACTGGGCTCCCCTTCCGCGGAGGCCACCGGTGAAAGGGTCTGCGCATCCTCTGCATCACCTGTTTCAAGCCCTTCCCGGGTTTCCCAGAGAGCCAGAGCCTGCCCGGCCGAGATCCCCTGAATGCTACGAACCGACACACTTTGCGCATGACCATAAAAAGCAGGGACACGCACCACCGTAGCGGTCACGGCGCCCACCTGCTCCCCCAGAATCCGTCGTGTTTCCAGCATCAACTTCAGCTCTTCGCTGGTATAGCCGTTTTCCTGAAGCTGGCCACTGACAGGCAGTACATTGAAGGCGATCTGCGCCTGGGCGGCTTCACTGGGAGCCAGACCATTAAGCAGTCGAACGCTCTGCTGGGCCAACTGATCCACACCCGCCTTGCCAGTAGCAGACGCCGCCTGCAGCTGGGTGACTGTCACATCGGCGATCGGACCCAGTTCCAGCAAGGGAATCAGCGATCGGGTCAGCTGCACTGTCGCCGCATCCGCACAGGCCACCAGATTCCGTTCCCGAGCCCCGGCCAGCAGCTCATCGTTAACCCCGGACACCAGCAACGGCACATCGGGCTCATAACGATAGGCGGGTGAGAGATCCACCACCACCGCGCCACTGTCGGCAGCCTTTTCAGCCAACGCCTGGCTCACTGCCGCACCTGCCGCAAAAATCGCGACTTCTACCTGAGTGAAATCGAACGACTCGGCAAGCCCCACCGTCAGGTTCTTGCCCCCGAAGGCGACCTTCGCCCCCGCACCATTTTCTGACGCCAAAACAAAAAGCTCGCCGACCGGAAATTTCCGGTCGGCGAGCAGTTTGACAATGGCCTCTCCGACCAGGCCGGTGGCACCGACGATGGCCAGGTTTACAGACCTATCCATTGTGTTACTTCCTTAACGCTCCATCAGGATACGCAGCATGCGACGCAGAGGCTCGGCAGCCCCCCACAACAGCTGGTCACCGACGGTAAAGGCATTGAGAAAATCGTTGCCCATGTTGAGTTTACGCAGACGGCCAACAGGAATCCCCAGTGTCCCGGTTACCGCTGTCGGCGTCAGGTCACGCAGAGTCTCTTCCTTGTTGTTGGGCACAACTTTCACCCAATCATTGGAGCGTGCAATGATGTCGTTAACTTCATCCAGAGGCACATCCCGAGTCAGCTTCACAGTCAACGCCTGGGCATGACAACGCATGGCGCCGATACGAACGCAGGTGCCATCCAGAGCAATAGGATTAGCAGAACGACCAAGAATCTTGTTGGTCTCTGCCTGGGCCTTCCACTCTTCCTTGCTCTGCCCGTTTTCCATTTCCTTGTCGATCCAGGGCAACAGGGAGCCGGCAAGAGCATGCCCAAAATGGGTTGCAGGCAAGTCATTGCTGCGCATGGTGGCCGCCACCTGGCGATCAATATCCAGAATCGCGCTGGCAGGATCCGCCAGACGATCTGACACATCTCCGTGGATCTTGCCCATCTGTGCGATCAGCTCACGCATGTTCTGGGCACCGGCGCCAGATGCCGCCTGATACGTCTGGGAACTGGCCCACTCCACCAGCCCCTCATTGAACAGGCCACCCAGCGCCATCAGCATCAGGCTGACGGTGCAGTTACCACCCACATAGTCCTTAACACCGTTATCCAGCGCCTGATCAATCACGCTGCGGTTAACCGGATCCAGCACAATTACGCTGTTGTCCGCCATCCGCAAAGCGGAGGCAGCATCAATCCAGTAGCCCTTCCAACCTGCTTCGCGCAGCCTTGGATACACGTCATTGGTGTAATCACCACCCTGACAGGTCACGATCACATCGAGACCTTTGAGTTCATCAATGCTCTTGGCATCGCCCAACGCAGGAATGTCCTTACCCACATCCGGGCCAGCCTGTCCGACCTGGGAGGTCGAGAAAAAGACCGGTTCGATATCTGCAAAATCATTTTCAGCAATCATGCGCTCCATCAATACGGAACCCACCATGCCACGCCAGCCGACAAAACCGACTTTCTTCATTGGAAACTTGTCTCCTGAAAGGTTTGCCCTTTCTTTAAGTGAATAAACAGGTTTCAGCCTCACGGCTGTTACGCGCTGGCCAGAGCCTCGGCCACGGCGCTACCCATTTCTTCGGTGCTCACTTTGCGAGTGCCATCCGTGTAAATGTCCGCTGTACGCAGTCCTTTATCCAGGACCGATTCCACTGCCGCTTCGATGGCATCAGCCACATCACCGCGCTCCAGGCTGTAACGCAACAGCATGGCAAGCGACATAATGGTCGCCAGCGGGTTGGCAATGCCCTGGCCGGCAATATCCGGTGCCGAGCCATGACAGGGTTCGTACAGACCCTTGCGGTTTTCATCCAGGGACGCAGAGGGCAACATTCCAATGGAGCCGGTGAGCATGGCGGCTTCATCAGAGAGAATGTCACCAAACAAGTTGCCGGTGACAATCACATCAAACTGTTTCGGCGCACGCACCAACTGCATGGCCGCGTTGTCCACATACATGTGCGACAACTCGATTTCGGGATAATTCTTGGCTTCTTCCGTGACCACTTCTTTCCATAGCTCGGTCACTTCCAGCACGTTGGCCTTGTCGACTGACAGCACACGCTTGTCGCGCTTCATGGCCAGCTCGAAAGCCACTTTGGCGATACGGCGCATCTCGGATTCGGAGTACACGTAGGTATTGAAACCCACACGCTCGCCATTCTCTTCCTTGATGCCGCGGGGCTGACCGAAATAGATACCGCCGGTCAACTCTCGCACAATCAGGATATCCAGGCCGGAAACCACTTCCGGTTTCAGGCTTGAGGCATCTGCCAGCTGCGGAAACAGAATCGCCGGGCGCAGGTTGGCAAATAGCCCCAACGAAGAACGCAGGCGCAGCAGGCCGCGCTCCGGACGCTTGTCCCGCTCAATCGCATCCCACTTGGGGCCACCAATAGAGCCAAACAGAATCGCATCCGCGGCACGTGCCTTGGCCAGAGTACCTTCCGGCAGCGGGTCACCTTCAGCGTCCACTGCCGCGCCGCCCACCAGAGCCTCATCCAACTCGATATTGAGGCCGAATTTTTCGGTTGCAACGTTCAGCACCTTTACCGCTTCATTAACGATTTCCGGGCCGATTCCGTCACCGGGCAACACCAGTACCTTGCTCATTCACTGCTTCCTGTTTCTACTGCTATACCCTTACGGGCATGATTAAAAGTTTTTGGTTTTCAACACGGTATCCGGGGCAGCCGCATTGATCAGTTCCAGGGTGTAATCACCCTTGCCTGCCGCTGGCTTGATCCGTACCTGGTACGTACCACCTTCGTCGAAAGTGTGACGAAACTTGCCAAAACGCAGAATGCCACCCTGGTCAGCAAACACCTCGATAGTATGCTTGCCTGCTTCCAGATTGACGGTATCGGCACCAGCCTGTTCGGATACCCGCTCACCATCCACTTTGAAGATGGATGCTTTGGCAGTCGAACTGGTTGGCATTTGCCAGCCACCCGCATCATCGTCACTGGCTGGCGCCGACAATTGGTTATCCACCGCCAGTCTGGCCAGGTTTTCCCCTTGTGGAGCATCGTACATACCGGTAGATGCACAGCCGGCCAAAACCAGCACCGATACAATCGACAAAATCCTTAACATAACGCCTCCTTGGTGTTTTTCTTTTAATCGCCCGGGCTCGGTTATTCGAAGACCCAGGGTTCCTGCTCAGCACGGCGTTGTTCATAGGCACGAATGGTATCGGCCTCGTTGAGCGTAAGACCGATCTCATCAAGACCGTTCAGCAAACAGTGTTTGCGGAATTCATCAATCTCGAACGGCAGCGGCTCCCCCGCTTCCGGGATGACCTGCTGGTTTTCCAGATCAATGGTAATCCGGAAGCCTTCCTTGCTTTCTACCGCCTGGAACAGGGCTTCCACGTTATCTTCCGACAACACAATGGGCAACAGCCCATTCTTGAAGCAGTTGTTGTAGAAGATGTCAGCAAAGCTTGGTGCCAGAATGGCCCGAAAACCAAAATCCATCAGCGCCCAAGGCGCGTGCTCACGACTGGAACCACACCCGAAGTTGCGGCGGGTCAACAGAATGCTGCCCCCCTGATAACGGGGCAAGTTGAGCACAAATTCTTCATTTTTCGGGCGTTTACTGTTGTCCTGGCCGGGAAATCCCTCATCCAGGTAGCGCCACTCATCAAACAGGTTGGGGCCGAAACCGGTCCGTTTGATCGACTTCAGAAACTGCTTGGGGATGATCTGATCCGTATCCACATTGGCGCGATCCAACGGAGCAACCAGACCGTCATGACGTACAAACTTTTCCATGATTTTCTCCTCGCTCCGCCTCAGGCCTGACCCAGCTCGCGGATATCCACGAAATGACCGGCCACCGCCGCTGCTGCCGCCATGGCAGGACTTACCAGGTGGGTTCGACCACCATTACCCTGCCGACCTTCGAAATTCCGGTTGGAGGTTGAAGCACAATGCTCGCCCGCCTCCAGACGGTCCGGATTCATCGCCAGACACATGGAGCAGCCCGGTTCACGCCACTCGAAACCGGCTTCCACAAAGATCTTGTCGAGCCCTTCCTTCTCGGCCTGCTGCTTGACCAGACCCGAGCCTGGTACCACCAGCACCTGCTTGACTGAATCTGCCTTGCGGCGCCCTTTGGCCACCTCGGCAGCGGCACGCAGGTCTTCAATACGGGAATTGGTACAGGAGCCGATAAACACCCGGTCCACCTTGATATCCGTGACCGGCATACCCGGTTTCAGCCCCATGTATTCGTAGGCACGCAACATCCCGGAGCGCTTGACTTCATCGCTCTCGGCGGCAGGATCGGGCAAGTTCGCATCCACAGAAATCACCATTTCCGGGCTGGTACCCCAAGACACCTGCGGGCGAATATCCGCCGCATTGATCGTGATGTCTTCATCGAACACCGCATCCGCATCAGACACCAGAGTGCGCCAGTACGCTGCGGCCTTGTCCCAGTCTGCCTCCTTGGGAGCAAACGGGCGGCCTTTCACGTAGTCGATGGTCACATCGTCCACCGCTACCATGCCTGCACGAGCGCCAGCTTCGATGGACATATTGCAGATGGTCATACGACCTTCCATGGACAGGCCACGAATCGCGCTACCGGCAAATTCCAGTGCGTAGCCTGTACCACCAGCGGTACCGATGACACCAATGATGTGCAGTACCACATCCTTGGCGGTCACGCCGGGGCCGAGATCGCCCTCGACACTGACACGCATGTTCTTCATTTTCTTGGCCACCAGCGTCTGGGTTGCCAGTACATGCTCTACCTCACTGGTACCAATGCCGTGGGCCAGACACGCCAGTGCACCATTGGTCGAGGTATGGGAGTCGCCGCAGACCACCGTCATGCCCGGCACCACTGCGCCCTGCTCCGGTGCCATCACGTGAACGATGCCCTGACGCACGTCGCCAATACCGAATTCAGTGATGCCAAACTCTTTGGTATTGTCCTGCAGGGTCTGCACCTGAATACGGGACGTTTCGTCCTGAATCTCGGCCGCAGACTTGAAGGGCGTGGTGGGTACGTTATGGTCGATAGTGGCCACGCTGGCATTGATACGCCAGGGTTTGCGGCCCGCCAGGCGCAACCCCTCGAACGCCTGTGGCGAGGTCACTTCGTGGATGATCTGGCGATCGATATAAATCAGTGCAGAACCGTCCTCACGCTCGGTTACGAGGTGGGCGTTCCACAGCTTGTCATAGAGAGTCTTACCGGCCATTACTTTCTCCCTTGGCCTGAATAAGGCCACCACTGGCTGAGACCATAAAATACGCTGGTCTATCACTGGTTAATAATGTAGGGTTCGCTGATCAATAAATCCAATTCATATTTTTCATTTTTAAGATAACCAATTATTATCACCATCAGAGACCAATCAGGATCCCTGGGAATGATAGACACGCCGACCCTCACCGCCTTCATGGCTGTTGCCGAAACAGGCTCCTTTTCGGCCGCCGCCGAGCGCCTCTATATCACGCAACCCGCCATCAGCAAGCGCATCGCCTTGCTTGAGCAACAGCTGGACGCCCGCCTTTTTGACCGGGTTGGCCGCCAGATCAAGCTCACCGAGGCGGGCAATGCCCTGATGCCCCGGGCCCGCCAGGTATTGATGGATGTGGAAGACATGGCCCGTGCCATCCATGACCTGTCTGGCGAGGTATCAGGCAAGCTGCGTATCGGCACCAGCCACCATATCGGTCTGCACCGTCTCCCCCCCGTGCTACGGCAGTTTTCCCGTGATTACCCCAAGGTCACGCTGGATATCCACTTCATTGACTCAGAAGAAGCCTGGGAAGGCGTATTGCACGGCGAACTGGAGATGGGGGTGGTGACGTTGCCACCACAACCGGATAACCGGCTGCAGAGTGATGTGATCTGGACTGACCCGTTGGTGTTCATGTGTGCACCGGAGCACCCGCTGGCCAGACAAGAGCACCTGACACTCGAAGCCCTCACGGGTCACAGCGCCATCCTGCCCTCGCCGGTCACATTCACCCGCGGGATCGTGGAAAAACTGTTCGATGAACACAATCTGAAGCTGGACATCGCCATGTCCACCAACTATCTGGAGACCATTCACATGATGGTCTCCATCGGGTTGGGCTGGAGCGTGCTGCCCGCCACCATGGTGGACAAGGGGGTCGTGCAGCTGCCAGTGGATGCGCCCCTGCCCGAGCGGGAACTGGGCGTGGTAACCCACCCCGCGCGCAGTCAGTCAAACGCGGCCAAAGCCTTCCTGCGCGCCTTGCAGCAGGCCTGACATCAGGCGGCCACGCCGCCTGATGTTTCATCGTAACGTACCTGAACCGTAAGGCTGCGCGCCATGTCCAGAAGCCTGCGGCTGTTGCCCGCCGAGTCGGGGAACGAGCTGAAGCCCAACCCCCAATGACCATACTCCCTCGCATAGAGAGATTTCTGCAGCCCCTCACGAAGCCCCTCACTGACCGCCTCAATCTGATCCGCAGACAATGCCGGGCACAGCGCCATAAAGCTGTTGCGGTTATATCGGGCGCAGAGGGCATCTGCGGGCAGATACGCTACCCACCACTGAGCGGCCTCTCGCACTAACTGATTGGCCGCCTCTTCCCCTTGGCGGCTGACCAGATCCCGGTAGCCGTGCAACTCCAGGTACAACACACTGAAATGTGCCTGCCCGCCCCCGGCGATACGCTGCAACAGCGATTTTTCGAAGTGCTGACGGGTTGCCAGCCCTGAGACCGCATCGTTGTGTGTCACCTCGCTCACCCAGGCGTCACGGCGCTCCTGGTTGCGTTTCACCCGCTCGATCTCGCGAAAATCCTGCAGAGCCACAATCAAGGCAATGAGCAGCAGTACCGCTGCCACGACAGCCATGGGGATCCCCATCCAGTCACCCCGTAACAGGTTAGCTGCTGGTAGACTGGCCTCCGGGCTATAAATGGCGGCCGCCATACCGGTGTAATGCATGCCGCAAATCGCCGCCCCCATGACCAGGGCCGCAGCGGTCTTGGTGATAAAGACATAACGCTCAGGCACATTGCGCACTTGCCGGCAGATCACCAGCGCCGCACCCGACGCACCGACCGCGATCGCCACCGAGATCCAGAACAACAAAGGGTCATAACCAATCTGGGGATGCATCTGCATGGCATACATTCCGCCATAGTGCATGGCACAAATGCCCGCCCCCATAATCAGTGAACTGGCAATGATGCTACGCGGCTTGACGGTTTGTCGGGTGATCACATACAGCGCCAGCGTTGAGGCCAGCATGGCCGGCACCCAGGAAAGGGCCGTCAGCGATAAATCAAAGCTCATCTCCATGTCCATAGGCATGGTGTAGGCACTCATGCCAACAAAATGCATGGACCAGATACCCGAGCCAAGGCACAGCCCGCCCATGACCAGCCAGAACTTGCGGGCTGGCCCCTCGATTTGAAAAAGGCGCGTTCCAAAATACAACGCAATATAGGCGGCGATTACCGCCACACAGTAGGACGCAAAAACCAGTACTGGATCGTAACTACCTTGCATGAAACACCCCATGAATCAGCGAAAGAGCGGCAAACCAAAACGGCGCGCAAGTTACAAAACGCTACACATGCAGGCAATCGATGAAATAAATCACAGAAATAGTCGTGAGCTATCGTTTTACCCAATAAAAAACCACTTCCACGACTTTTCAACAAGATAGCTGACTGCAACTAACATCAGCCAAGGGAACTCACCTTGAAATTTTTACAAAGTAAAAATCAGCCATAACAAACATTTTTTATACTTTTATTCGGCTTTTTCATTCACAACCCCACCCACCACAAGCAGGCCGGCAGCCACCAACGCAAGTGCCGAAGCGGCAAAGAACAGGGAGACACCCCACTGCTGCCAGAGCAGTCCGGACAACCCGGCCCCCGCAGCCCAACCCGCACCAAACCCCAAGCTGGAATACAGTGCCTGGCCCTGCCCGGCCAGGGCCTCACCAAACTGCCGATGTACCCAGGCAATACTGGCTGCATGAAAACTTCCAAACGTCGCCGCATGCAGTAATTGGGCAGCAGCAAGCCACCAGAGGCTGTCACCGGCAACCCCAATCAGCAACCACCGCAGTGCCGCCAACAGCAAACTGCCGGTCAGAATCCAGGGAATGGAAAAACGCTGCATCAGCCGATGCATGAATAGAAACAAGCCGACTTCTGCCACGACCCCCAATGCCCAGAGCAGCCCGACAAGGAATTTACTGAACCCCATCCCTTCCAGATAGATACTGTAAAAGGTGTAGTACGGCCCATGGGACATCTGCATCAGGAAAGATGCCAGCAGAAACAACCAGACCGGAGGTCGCGACAGGATCACCCATAGAGAGTCTGTCGCCTCACTCAACGGCCGGCGTCGGCCCTGCCCTTGCGGCAAGGTCAAGGTGCCAAACCATAGCAACCATAACAGCCCGCTGAGCACCCAGGGCAACAGCCCTGTACCAAGACGGTCAAGCACCTCGCCCAGCACCAACACCGCCACAATAAAGCCCACCGACCCCCACAGGCGTACATGACTGTACCGGTGAGCTTGGTCTCCAAGGCTCTGCAAGGTCAGGACTTCAAATTGTGCGAGCACCGCATTCCAGAAAAAGCTGAACGACACCAATAGCGCCGCCATCCCCCAGAAAGAATCCACCCAGAACACCGGCAGGAAGGCGATGGCAGCAAGTAGATTCCCCGCACGAATGATCCGCAAGCGCTTGCCGGAACGGTCTGCCAGCCAGCCCCACAGATTGGGAGCACCGATTTTGGTGAGTTGAGGAATGGCCATCAGGGCACCGATACCCACCGCACTGAAACCCAACTGCTTCAGGTACAGGGACCAGTACGGCACCAGCGTGCCCAACAAGCCAAAATAGAAAAAATAGAACCCGGACAATCGCCAGTAGTACGGCAGTGGCGATGCCCTCTCAGCGAGAGGGCCCGGTGTCACGCCTGCCCCGGAATGGGCGCAAACGGCACATCCACATCCGCGTTTTGACCACGATGACGCAGATAGTGATCCATCAGCACCAGCGCCAGCATGGCTTCAGCGATGGGCGTCGCACGCACACCCACACAAGGGTCATGACGCCCTTTGGTCACCACTTCTGCAGGTTGACCATCCAGTCCGATGCTCTTGCCAGGTATCAGGATGCTGGAGGTGGGCTTGAGCGCCATGGCCACCCGGATCGTCTGCCCCGAACTGATTCCACCAAGCACGCCACCGGCATGGTTGCTGAGAAAGCCTTGTGGCGTCATTTCATCACGGTGCTGTTCCCCGCGCTGATTGACGACCGCAAAACCGTCACCCACTTCCACACCCTTAACGGCGTTAATCGACATCATGGCCTTGGCAAGATCGGCATCGATGCGGTCGAACACCGGCTCCCCCCAACCCGGCGGGACCCCGTCGGCAAACACCTCCACCCGGGCGCCGATCGACGAGCCATTCTTGCGAAGGTCGTTGATCAGGGATTCCAGGGCGGGAACCTGATCAGCATCCGGAAAGAAGAAAGGATTGCTGTTCACTTGCGACCAATCAAAGCGTTCCGCTTTCACATCACCAATCTGGGTACAGCCCCCGTAGAGCCGGATCCCCAGACGCTGCTCCAGAAATTTGCGTGCTATGGCGCCAGCAGCCACCCGCATGGCCGTTTCACGGGCTGATGAGCGACCGCCCCCACGATAATCGCGGAAACCGTATTTCTGGGTGTAAGTGTAATCTGCATGACCAGGGCGGAATGTCCCGGCGATATTGGAATAGTCCTTGGACTTCTGGTCGGTATTTTCAATCAACAGACCAATCGACGTGCCCGTGGTCTTGCCTTCAAATACCCCGGACAGGATTTTCACCTGGTCAGGTTCGCGGCGCTGGGTGGTATAGCGGCTGGTGCCCGGCTTGCGGCGGTCCAACTCTACTTGCAAATCTTCTTCACTGATTTCCAGCCCTGGCGGGCAACCATCCACGATGGCCCCCAGCGCCAGGCCATGACTTTCACCAAAGGTCGTGATGCGAAAACGCTCACCAAAACTGTTGCCGGACATGCGACTTCCTTAATTTATACAGTAACTGCAGCCAACATAGATGTGGCTGGCAGCGAGCATAAGCCTCGTTTATTCAGACACCGAAGCTCACGCACTAAACACGTGGCGGTATTCTAACAGCTGTTGGCGGGTAAGCATGAATACCCCGTGGCCGCCACGCTCGAACTCAAACCAGAAAAACGGCACTTCAGGCCACGCCAGCATCATGGCTTCATCGCTGTTGCCCACTTCAACGATCAGCACACCCTGCTCCGTCAGATGCTCCGGCGCCTCACGCAGCAATCGCCGGGTGAAATCCAGGCCATCATCCCCTGAAGCCAGAGCCAACTCGGGCTCATGACGGTATTCCCCCGGAAGGTTGGCCATATCCAGGGCATCCACGTAAGGAGGATTGGACACGATCAAATCATAGGGCCCCTGCACCGCACTCAAGCCATCCGAGCATATTGGCTGCACCTGCCCTTCCATACCGTGGCGGGCAATATTCTCTTCAAACACCGCCAGTGCATCTTCGCTGATGTCACTGCCATCGACCCGGGCATGCTCGAAGGCATAGGCACAGGCGATGGCGATACAGCCACTTCCGGTACACAAATCGAGCACCGAATGCACCTGCTCAGGGTCCAGCCAGGGCGCAAACGACTGCTCAATCAGCTCGGCCAGCGGCGAGCGCGGGATCAGCACCCGTTCATCCACGATAAAGGGCAAGCCACAGAACCAGGCCTCGCCGGTCAAATAAGGCACAGGCACTTTCTCGTTAACCCGTTTCGCCAGCAATGCCAGGTATTCACGCACTTCAGTGGGCAACAAACGCGCCTCAAGAATTCTGGGGTCGGCATCCTGCGGCAAGTGGAGTACCTTCATCAAGAGGGCGAGGGCTTCATCCCATGGATCATCGGTACCGTGCCCCAAAAAGATGTCTCCGGCACGCAGCCGGCTTTCGCCAAAACGCAGACAGTCACGCACGGTATGCAGCGCGTCACTGGCTTCATGGATGAGTTCGCTACTGATCACCGCAATCCTCCCGTTAACAGGCGCTGAAGATTATCACAGAATCCGGTATAAACGCCTGTCACGAATATGAAAGGATACGCATGAAAAGTGCAGCCAGAGTCTACCAGGACGGTCACTTCGTCATGGTAGATATAAAAAATGATACCCAGGTTGACATGGCATTGGAGCTGTCCATTTACCGTCAGCGACTCGCCCTGTTTCAGCGTCAGCCACAGCGAAAACAGCTGGCCATTTACGTGGGGCGTATCAAGGGTCTGGACTTCAATGCCAGTCGCTACGCCTGCGGAAAGGACTTTGCCGAGATCACCGAGGCCAAGGTGTTGGTGCTGCAAAATGTGCTGAACCGCACTTTCGCCAACATGATGCTAAAACTGAATCAGCCTCAATTCCCGGTTTACATTTGCGACTCGGTCAAGCAGGCTCAGCAGCTCCTTCTGGAAAAACACCCACCGGAGCCCCTGTGAGCCAAACCATCTGGTTACTCAAAACCGAGCCCGATTCGTTCAGCATCGAGGATCTGGCGCAGTCACCAAAGGGCACCACCGGCTGGGACGGCGTGCGTAACTTTCAAGCCCGCAACCGTATCCGCGACGAGATGAAAGTCGGCGACAGTGTGCTGATCTATCATTCCAGCTGTGCCAGGCCGGCCATTGTCGGCGAGGCTCAAGTGACCCGAGCCGCCTACCCGGACCCCAGTCAATTCCTGCCTGATCACCCGGGCTTCGATGCCCGTAGTACCCAGATTGATCCACGCTGGTATCAGGTCGACATCGCTTTCAGGGCGCGCTATGCGAACCCGGTGTACCTGAAACTGCTTAAACAGAACCCCGAGTTTGCCGACATGGAACTGGTGGTACGGCCGCGCCTGTCCGTCCAGAAGCTCACTGACCGGCAGTACCAGCTCGTCCAGGCGCTATGCCAACCGATGGATGTCACAGCATAGTGCAACACCGTGCACCACCAATTCCCCAGGGCACCAGAATGGTGCCCCAATTAGTAATAAAGAACTAACTCCCACCACAATCCCCGCGATTTTGTCTCTGGCACAACCGTTGCAGTTGCCCTCCTCGTCCGACAACCACGAATAGGGTTCAATCTATGCGAGTGCGATGCAAACACAGCCTTGCTCTACTGCTTCTGCCCGGCCTGGCCCAGGCCGATTCCCTGACAGCCACCGACACCGTGTGGATCGCCGTGGCAGCGGCCCTGGTGTTTTTCATGCAGGCGGGTTTTGCACTACTGGAGAGCGGCCTGAGCCGGGCCAAGAACTCACTCAATGTAGTGATGAAGAATTACATGGACCTCTGCGTCGGCACACTGGTGTTCTGGGCAATCGGCTACGGCCTGATGTTCGGCACCAGCAGCACCGGCTGGTTTGGCGAAGATGGCTTCATGCTGAGTCAGGCCGACAGCACCACCTGGGCCATGCTGCTGTTCCAGATCATGTTCGCCGCGACCGCAGCCACCATTGCCTCTGGCGCCATGGCCGAGCGTACCCGCTATGTGGGCTACCTGTGTGGCGCCGTTGTGATTACCGGGGTGATTTACCCCCTCTATGGAAACTGGGCCTGGAACAGTAATGGCTGGCTGGCCGAGCTGGGGTTCATTGATTTTGCGGGCTCCACGGTGGTCCACAGTATTGGCGGCTGGTGCGCGCTGGCCGGTGTCCTGGTGCTGGGGCCACGGCTGGGACGCTTCGACAAGAACGGTAAACCCCGAGACCTGCCCGGTCACAACCTGTCCTATGTTGCGCTGGGCGGTTTTATTCTCTGGTTCGGCTGGTTCGGCTTCAACGGCGGCTCTACGCTCTCGGCCAGCGTAGACATTGCCCGGGTCAACCTGAACACCCAGCTGGCCGCGGCTGCAGGCGCCGTGGGCAGCACGCTGTACCGGATGCTAAGCCGCCGTCCGGTACTGCTCACCGAAACCGTCAACGGCAGCCTGGCGGGGCTGGTCGCCGTCACCGCTGGCTGTGCCGTGATGTCACCCGGCTTTGCCGTACTCACAGGGCTTGTCGCCGGTGCCCTGGCAGCATTGGGCGCCCGACTGATGCTGAGCATGCGTCTCGACGATGTGGTTGGCGCGGTTCCCGTACATGCCTTTGCCGGAGCCTGGGGTACGCTGGCTGCAGGCCTGTTCTATGACGGTGATCTGTTCAACCCCGAACGCATCACTGTGCAACTGCTGGGGATTGTCGTGGCCTTCTGTTGGGCCTTCTTCGCTGCACTGATCATGTATCTTGCGGTATCGGTGATCGCCGGGCTGCGAGCGCCAGCACTGCATGAACAACGGGGGCTGGATCTGAGCGAGCACGCCGAAACCGGGTACCCGGAATTCCCGCAAAACTCACTGTATGACGCGAGCCTGGCTCGAACCGTGGAGAACCGTCCATGAGTCAGGAGCTACAGCGCCGTCGGCGCGCCATCGTCACAGGGCTCACCCCTTACATGAACGAAACGCTGCTTATGGAAGCGGTTAGCCACTGGCAGCAGCATTATGCAGAGCGACCCCGCTTCAGCCTGCAAGGCTTTGTCAGCGACCTGTGTGGATTGTTCGACCTGGCCGAGAGACGACACCAGATCCATATGAGTCTGGTGCAGGCCATGACACTTTCTGACAAGGAGCTGGCCAGCGATCCTCTTGCCCAACAGACTCCCAGCGAGGACCACCACCCCTGCACCCAGGCCTTTCAGGTACTGGTGGAAAGTCTCTGGGCACAGATGGATACGCATACCGCCAACCAGTTTCGTCTTGATCTTGCCGCCCAGTTGCGTAGCCATCAGACCGGACCTGAAGCGCGGCTGACACTCGAATACTGGTTGCAGAACCCCAGTCGCCACCTGGCAGGCCTGCCGTTGGCCAGTCTCCGACAGCAGCTGAACAATGCCTACGTGATTCTCTGTGAACGACAGGGACCGGTGGAAGCAGACCGGCTATTGCGTGACGCCTACCGGATGGCTGGCAGCAAAGTCCAGTCCAGGGAGGCACTGACATCCCTGATGTAGGCTCAGAATCTGCCCACGCTGCAGCAACGCCTTGTTCGCGACGCTGCAACGGTGAGCTGCCCCACTGTTACCGGGCCTGATATCCGTTACTCTTGGGTTCATGTCCGGATGACAGGGGGAAAGCATGAAGCTACATCACCAGATTTTTCTTGCCATGCTGATTGGCGCAGCACTTGGCGCCGTCACCCAGGAACAGAGTACCCTGCTCGGTGTGCCGGTATTGGCCAGCTACGATCTGGTCGGCACCCTGTTTATCAATGCGCTCAAGATGGTGGTGGTTCCGCTCATCGTCACCGCCATCATAAGTGGCATGGTCGGCGTGGGGGGCGGGAAGAATCTGGGCCGCATGGGCATGAAGACCGTGGGGCTGTACATGATGACCACCCTGGCCGCTGTGCTCACCGGTTTGCTGCTGGTTAACCTGTTCACCCCCGGGATCATTGACGGTGAGCCGGCGAAAGACCTGCTGGGGCTCGCCCGTGACACCGGCACCGTCATGGAAAAGATCGAAGGCCGTGGAGCCGGAGACTTTACCGCCATCCTGCTACAGATGCTGCCACCCAACCTGGTACAAGCCGCCGCCAATGGCCAGATGCTGGGCCTGATTGTCTTCGCCCTGCTGTTCGGCTTCTATCTGCGAACGGAAGAAGGCCCTGCCGGAGAAAGCCTTCGCAACATGATCGATGGCATTTACCAAGTGGTCATGCGCATCACCATGCTGATTATCCGCTTCACTCCGCTTGGGGTCATGGCGCTGATCGCCGCGACAGTAACACGCACAGGCCTGGATGCCATCGAGCCACTGGCCTGGTTTTTCCTGTGCGCGGTCATCGCGCTGGCGGTCCATGCCTTCGTCTTTATGCCCGCCCTGATCCTGCTGATGGCACGGCGCTCCCCGCTGCGCCATCTTCAGGCCATGACCCCTGCCCTGTTGACCGCATTCTCCTCGGCCAGCTCGGCAGCGACCCTGCCACTGACCATGGAGTGCGTGCAAAAACGCTCCGGAGTGTCACGCCGAACCAGCAGCTTTGTACTTCCCCTCGGGGCCACCGTAAACATGGACGGTACGGCACTCTATGAATGCGTCGCAGCCATGTTCATTGCCCAGGCCTACGGCCTCGAGCTGTCCCTGGCGACCCAGTTCATGATCGTGATTACAGCCCTGCTGACGTCGATTGGCGTGGCCAGCATTCCCGCGGCCTCTCTGGTTGCCATCACGGTCATTCTTGGGGCTATCGGCCTGCCAGCGGAAGCCATCGGGCTGATTCTGGTGACTGACAGGGTGCTGGACATGTGCCGCACGGCGGTGAACGTCTGGGGCGACAGCGTGGTAACCGTACTGTTGGCCCGCAGTGAGGGTGAAGAACGGGTATTGTCATTACCCGTAGATGACATGGAAGCCGCAGGGCCAGAAAAGGCAGAGGCCCGCACTGGCCCTTGAAACAGCCCCGTGTCAGCGTAACTGACACGGGGGCAGGGTTCAGGCGAAGTGGCGGTCGTCAGACAGTGCACGCTCAACGTCACGGTACAGTGCCACAGCAGCACTGCCGATAACGGGCACCATCACGGCAAAGGCCAGCAATGAAGCAAACAGGGTTTCACTGTTCTGCGACAGACCCGCCATCAGTACAATGGCTGTGCTGACAGCCACAACCAGCGCGAACATATTCTTGTACAGTTGCGGGTTTTTGAGAAGCTGCATGAAGAACGCCATTGGAGAACTCCTTAACAATGATTAGTGAACACATGTTAACATCAGATATGATCATGTCAACACATGTTCACATTATTTTGGAGTTCTCTTGAAACAAGCCCCTACCCTGCTGATTCACAACGCCTGTACCCCGCTCGGCAGCGCCATCGCCAGGCTGGCTTGTGAACATTACCGTGTCGCCCTGTTATGCCGCGACACACACAGCGGAGACAGCCTGTGTCGTGAACTGCATGCGAGCGGCAGAGAAGCGCTGGTACTGGAAATCCGGGACGGTCAGCCACGGGATTTTCAGCTGGCCGTAGAGCGGGTATTGCGTCGCTGGCAACAGCTCGACGCCATCATTAATCTGCCCGCCTCCCTCACTGTTGGCCCCTTCGAAGCCATGACACAGCGTCACTGGGAGTCTTTGTACCAGACTCAACTGATGGCGACCGTTAACCTGTGCCAAAGCGCAAACCATGCCATGCGTGATCAGGGAGAAGGTCGCATTCTCAATGTGATCCATGAATATGGTCTGCTACCGGGGCCACTTTCCAGCGCCCAGGGAGCCATGGGGGCGGCCATTCGTGCGCTCACAGACAGCCTGCACAGCGAGTGGCACCCTCTGGGCATCCATGTGGGCACCATCGTGATTCCGCCCAGCAGCGGTCAGCAAACCGGGCTGTCAGCCACCGACCCGCTGAGCGCCGCCCGCTTCCGGCGGCAGCTGGCGGCCAGCGATTACAGTGAAAGGGAAATTGGCGAAGACGTACTGAATGCGCTGGCCAGCCAGGATGCGCTTACCGTGCCCGCGCCACGAACTCGGCAGCAGTGGCGTCAGAAACGCTGGTTCCGGAAACGCTGGCAGGCATTCATGAAAGCCCGGGCAGTGCGCTATCGATAACGGCCTAACAAACGAGCATGATCAGACACAGTTTTCCACGTACCTCAGTGTCTGCCGATAATCACCGGCCAGTGCATCATCCACTTTTGGGGACAGCAACGAGACCAGTTTTTTGCCTACCAGAGGCACAGAAGAGCTGAGCGTCACTTCAGTACGCTGGATGGCGTGGTCCTGCCCTTCTTCTGCCAATGTCATGGTGCCTTCCACATTCATCGGCACGCCCCCCAATTGAAAGCGATAACGGGCCTGATAACCCTTGCCCCCGGACTCCGACGCTGGCCGCCACAGAAACTCCGTCACCAGCTCTCCCTGTTCCGGCACAAAGCGGCGGGCAAAGCCGGGGATCTTGTCAGTCTTGATACGCACCGGCTGGGCAATCCGGATCAGCAGCCCTTCCGGGGTTTGCTCGAAGGCATCAAACCGGTAATCGTCAATCCCTCCCCAGGCAAAACGCTGCTCGAAAAACGCCTTGCTGGTCATGATGTCATACAGTTTTTCGACACTGACCGGGTACTCCCGATCGACTACCACTCTCATACTGTCTCCTGACCTGCTGACACCCGCCGCATCAGTTGCAGCAGCGGCATCAACTGGCGTTTAAGATCTGGCAGTGCATTCACCACCACATGTTCCTTGCCTGACTGCAGCAGCGCCAGCGCCTGTTCCACCGTCAGTAGCGGGCGAGGATCCGCTTGCTGGCAGGCATCATCGCCATCAGACACCACCGCATCCGCCCCGGCATTGCGGGCATTTTTCATGTACTCATCCAGCACCTTGCCGACCTGTCCCGGCGCGCTGTTGCCCAAACTGGATGGGGTGTGCACGGCAATATTCAGTGGCAAGCGTTGCACCTTGCCACGGTGCTGAAACGCCAGCTTCTCGCTGACTTTCATGGCACGCTCAACAAAACGCCGAGCGCCTTCTGCACGGGCAGAAGGCAGCAACACCGTAAACTGGGCGACACTGCTACGAGCTAGCGAGTCTTCCTTGCGTACTACGCTGCGCAAGACCTGGGCCAGCTTCATCAGCACCATATCAGCCCGGCGTTTACCCAGCTGTACGAAAAGTTGATTGAATTGGTAAACCTCGATCTGCACCACTGACAGAGGCGTTTGTTGTCGGGCAGACAGCGCCAGCTCCTGCTTCAGCCGGTGTTGCAGATAACGACGGTTCCCCAGGCGCGTGAGGGGGTCAATCATGGCCTGACGGGCCAGCTCCTTGCGCTCCTGCTGATAGTGAGAATGCGCCCGTGCGCGAGCCAGCAAATCGGTGGAATTGAACGGCTTGCTGATAAAGTCCGTGCCACCGAGTCGCAGCGCCTTGGTGCGGGCTTCTTCATCATTCTCGGCACCGGTGACGATGATGACGGGCAGGCCTGCAATGCCGTCGTCGTCGCTGGTGCGGATTTTTTCGAGCAGTGCATAGCCGTCCATTTCCGGCATGGCCAGATCGGAAAACACCACACTGATAGCCGGGTTCTGGCTAATGATAGTCCAGGCCTGCAGACCGTCTTCTGCAACCTCAACCCGGAATTCCCCACCCAACATCTTGTCTGCTGCCAGTCGCATGACCTTGGAATCATCAACAAACAGCAACAGAGGCTTTTCTGTCTTATCCATGTAGCCCCATTTCCTTGTTCACTACAGCCAACGCCCCTTTGGGCCCCGGCTCACGTCCCCGCACATACTGGTAGAGTCGTGAACGTCGCTGGCAATAATCCCCCCGGGCAATTGCCGGTAAATAATGAGCATTAAGCAAATGCCCTCGTCTTTCGGCCAGGCAATAGACCGTTCCCGCAGTACTGTCCAGATGCGACAGGATACCAATCTGCGAAAGGTAATCTCGCCCATTGGCGAAATGTTCCACATAAGGCACGGTATGTCCCGCCGCCAGCGTCAACTGTGGATCCACTTCCAGGCTATCGGCCACCCCACCGATGCAATAAAGCTCCAGCTTTTTGACCAGATGACGGGTACTCGAGCTGCGCAACAGCTTGCGCACGATATAACTGGCGACAATCGCGCCCTGAGAGTGGCAAACCAGCACCACCTGTTCATTACGCTCCAACGCATCAACCAGCACATTCAGCGCCGGGCGAGACAACTTGCCGTCCTTGCGCAGGGTACGTGCGGTAATCGACTCCGCCACATCCCGGATGACGCCCCAGGTAGGGGTGTGGATCAGGGTTACAGGACGCCGAAACACCCGCGCGATCTCACTGGCATTGAGGATAGCCACAGGGGCCGCAGTGCCCATGCCGTTGATGAAAAACCAGCGGGTAGAATGTTGCTCATGGCGAATACGCGGCGGATAGCAGACCAGGGTACCCTGACTGATGGATTCGCGGGTGGCCGGCACCAGAAGCTGCGCCAGTGACAGGGCCGCTTCACCAAAGCTGGCATAGGAGCGACGCGACAACTCCGAACGAATGCCCGGCTCATCGTCCCCCGGCAGGAACATGGCAGGAATATCCCGCGCATGGGTCAGCCCCAGCCGCGCATCACGGAAGATGGCAGAACGGTTATCCACCAGACGGCGTAGCCATTGTCGGGAACGGTGCCACATGCTTTCACCTGAGTAGGACGAGACTGACAGGCCACAGCGGCATCAGCCTAATACATTAGGCTTACATTACGTCGAATCGGCAGGTATTACCAGCATGCGGAGAGGACAAAACACCAGCCCAAAGCGTGCTAAATCAAACAGTTGAACAGCAAAGCTCAAACAATGATCAAGACCTGCCACTGACAGAGGGTATTGGCCACCCGAAGCGACACTGACAGGCATGCCCCCGCAGCTGCTCCGAAACACGCTACGTGTCGTGCAATAACCAGGGCTCAGGAAGAAACACGAAAGGGCTCGGGCCTGCGGAATCAGGATTGCTGCTCGAATGAGCGATCAGCTTGGCCGCGACAAGGAAAAAACAGGCCTGCCACCAGGAGACAGCAGACCTGACCAAGAGGGGTATCAGACGAAGTACATCAACAGCCACTCTGCCATCAGGGCAGGCTTGTCTTCGCCTTCAATTTCTACGACGAAATTGAACTTCAGCAGCCACTGACCTTCACGCTTTTCGGTGGCTTCCATCAGCGTGGCTACCGCACGCACGCGTTTGTCCACTTTCACCGGCGCCATAAAGCGCAGCTTGTCGAAGCCATAATTCATGGCCATCTTCATGCCCTTGGGCATCAGGAAGCCATCAATGGTGGCCTGCAGATACGGCAGCATGGACAGCGTCAGGTAACCATGAGCAATGGTGGTGCCAAATGGGGTGTTCTTGGCCTGCTCCGGATCCACGTGGATGAACTGATGGTCCAGGGTGGCATCGGCAAAGGCATTGATGCGATCCTGATCAATCTGGAACCACTCGGATGCACCCAGTTCCTTCCCTACGTAGCTGGCCAGATCGGCAACCTCAACCACTTTCATGTGTTACTCCTCGAATACCGGTGTTTTTCATCAGCTTAACGAGCTGCCACCGGCAGGCACCATGACCCAATGCGGCGCACTGGCGCACAGCCCTGATGGTTTTGGTCAGTCTGTGACAACAGGGTGACGCTGGAGAAAATCTTCGATGGCCCGAGCCACCTCACCGGGCTGCTCCATGTGAAGATGATGGCGCCCGGGCAACCGCACCACCTCGACACTGGCAAGCCACTCCAGACGATGATCAAAGGTGCCCTGCCCTCCCATACCCTGCTCGCCCAGCACCAGACAAACCGGTGCGGTAATGTGACGCAGAAAGCCCTCTACCTGCTCTTCTGTCAGCCGCAGGGACGAGGTAAGCCGCAAGCGACTGTCGGCACGCCAGGTCCAGCCGCCGTCCACCGGCATCAACCCCCGCTCTACCAGTAACGCCGACGCCTCATGACTGAGCCCACCAAAGCCCTTGGTGCGTGCCGCAACGGCATCGGCCACCTCGGTGTATACCGGCTTGCGCTTGCCCTCCAGCGCCTGCATGTCATCCAGCGCCTTGCGCAAGGTCGTTGCGACCTCCTTGCCCGGCGTCGCCGGTGGGCCCAGCCCTTCAATCAGCACCAGCCGGGACACTCGCTCCGGGCAAGCAGCTGCGAACAGGCAGGCAATCCCCGCGCCCATGGAATGTCCGACCAAGGTGAAACGCTCCCAACCCAGCTGATCCGCCACGGCCTGGACATCTCTTACATGATCTACCAGGTGGGTCACCACCTCAGGGGGGCGGTGTCCCGAATGGCCATGCCCGGAAAAATCCATCGCTACCATCGGGCGCGCTACATGCCCGGCAAGGGGCACATAGGACGCTGCATTATCAAGCCAGCCATGCAAGGCCAGCACAGGCTCCCCCTCTCCCTCCCACTGCAACGCGGTCAGGGTCTGGCCAAACACCAAAAAACGTCGTTCTACCGGCTTCATACCGTAGCCTCCTGTGCCAACAGGCTATCCAGGGTTTCCCGAAACAAGGCGAGCGTCGCGTCGGGTTTTTCCAGCGGATACATGTGAGAACCGTCCGCGATACGGTGCAACATGCCATGGCGCCGCACATGGCGTTGCGCGCTATGCAGGAACGGGGCTGGCGAATGACGCCCTGTGACGATCGCCCCCGGCACCCGCAGTCGTGGCATGCGGGTTGCTGACGTTGGGGTTTCGCGAAAAATCGCCACCTCAACTTCAGGTCGGAAGCGCAGACGCCAGCCCTCGTTAAACGGCTCCAGCCCGGCTTTGAGGTAGTCCTGCAGACAACGGGAATCGAAAGCACGAAACAGGCCCCGTGAACCGAAATAGCCTTCCACCGCTGTCCAGTCAGGCCAGAAATCCAAGCGCCCCTTGCTCTTGCCCGCTGGCGTCACACGATCAACCTGCTTTGCCAGCTTGGCAGCCGCAATCAGCACCCCATGGATGCCATTCATCATCGGCGGGTCCAGCATGATCAGCGCAGAAAACCACTCCGGGCGTCGCTGGGCAACCAGATACATCAACACGGAACCCAACGAATGGCCCGCGCCTACCAGGGGCTTCGGCAATGGCGCCAGCTCAGCTTCCAACTCCAGACTCAAACTGTGCCAGCCAGAATCCACGGGATAAGCCGGATTATGGCCAACCCGGTCAACGACATGGAGGGTGTATTCATCCTTGAGAGGGGCCAGAAAAGTGTCATAACTGTGGCCAGGAATACCATTGGCATGGGCAAAGGCCAATACCGGCTTTTGGCCAGAAACTTCAGACATGGAATCTCCCTCAAGGTCCACAAGGACCCGCTGTGTGTCAGGTGCGACAAAACCACCATCATAGCCAACTCTGTTTACCCCGGGCCATGTCCGATAACGCCATAGGCAGTCCCGCCTCGGACACCGGCCAATGGTGTACAATGCGCGCACCAAGGAGGCGCTATGACCCTGATTTCATTCAATATCAACGGCATTCGGGCCCGTCTGCACCAACTCCAGGCGGTCATCGACAAGTATCAGCCGGCCCTGATCGGCCTGCAGGAAACCAAGGTCCACGACCCGGAATTCCCTGAGCAGGCAGTACGGGACATGGGCTACCACCCCTACTATTTCGGCCAGAAAGGCCACTACGGTGTCGCGCTGATTACCCGCGAGCCACTGGAATCGGTGCAATACGGCTTCCCTACCGATGAAGACGATACACAGCGCCGCATGATCATTGGCACACTCAAGCATCGTGATGGCTCCTTGATCACCGTCCTGAACGGCTATTTCCCTCAGGGGGAAAACCGCGAGCACCCGGTCAAATTCCCTGCCAAGGAAAAGTTCTATCAGGATCTGCAGAACTACCTTGATCAGCACCAAAGCCCGGAACAGCAGGTGGTTGTCATGGGCGACTTCAACATCTCCTCAACCGATCTTGATATTGGCATTGGCGAAGCCAACCGCAAACGCTGGCTGCGCGAAGGCAAGACCAGCTTCCTGCCGGAAGAGCGCGAATGGTGGGCACGACTGACTGGATGGGGGCTGACGGATACCTTCCGTCACCAGAACCCGGAAACCGATGATGTGTTTTCCTGGTTTGATTACCGCTCCCGCGGGTTCGAACGTGAACCCCGTCGGGGACTGCGTATCGATACCTTGCTGGCCACCGAGTCACTGATGGCCAAACTCAATCAGACCGGTGTGGACTACGAGCTGCGCGGCATGGAAAAGCCGTCTGACCACTGCCCGGTCTGGGCAAGCTTCAAGGGCTAGGCGCCATGAAGATCAAACTGCACCCTGAAAAACTCAAGGCCAATCTGGATTCCGTCGGCTTCCTGATCGACCTGTTCATGATCGCCCTGGTGCTGTTCAACCTGGGTTTGATCCTGTTCGACTGGTTATTTCAGGTGCAGTTTGTTCAGTCCGGCCTCGCGACCCTGTTGCCGGCGTTTCATGATTTTTACCGCGATACCATTCACAACGACTTCCTGTTCTATGATCTCTGCTTTGTGGCAGTGTATCTGACCGAATTTGTCGTTCGCTGGATTGCGGCCATTGTCCGAAACACCTACCACCGCTGGTTTTTTTACCCTTTCGCGCACTGGTATGACTTGCTGGGGTGTATTCCGGTCGGCAGTTTCCGCTGGCTGCGGATTCTTCGTGTCGTCAGCCTGCTGCTGCGGCTACAACGCATGGGCATTATTGATCTGTCCCAGACCTGGCTGGGCCAGACCCTGATCAAGTACTACACCGTGGTGGTCGAAGAAATTTCTGATCGGGTGGTCATCAATGTGCTGAGCGGCGCCCAGAAGGAAATCGGAGGCGGCAGCCCATTACTGCATCGTATCGAGTCTGAGGTTCTGGCCCCACGGCAGGACCGGCTGGTGCAGTTCATCGCTGAGCGCATTGCGACTGCGACACGCAAGACCCATGGGGAATACCGCGATGAACTGGCTGGCTACTTTGCCCACCTTACCGATGAAGCCATCATTCGGACCCAGGCAGGACGGCGATTGGCCGCGATCCCCGTCGCGGGTCCCAGAGCCATCGCGCTGCTAGGGGAGGCAGTGCGCGAAACAGGGTCGGCGTTCGTCGATCAGCTGGTCGACGATCTGGCCTCACCCGCCCATCGCCCGCAACTGGAACAGCTGCTGCATGACGCCATTGGCGCTGCCATGGGCGAAGAAGGCGAGCAACTCGACAGCCTGTTGCGCGACACCCTGATGGACATTCTCGAACAGATAAAACAACAAGTCGCCGTCCAGCAGTGGAAGCTGGAAGAACAGGACGACAGTACCCAAAACTGATACTCTCAAACCACGGGGAAACGACCTTTACCACCGGGATCAGCATGGATAACAACACCAACGCCACCACCATTGCGGACAACGACCTGCCCCGCCCACGGGTATTGATGGTCGATGACACGCCCCAGAATCTGGTCGCCCTCGAAGTGGTACTGGAAGATCTCGATTGTGAGCTCGATAGTGTCACCAGTGGCGATGCTGCTCTCGCCCGCCTGCTAAAGCATGACTATGCACTGGTGTTACTGGATGTGCAGATGCCCGGCATGGATGGTTTCGAAGTAGCCGAGTTAATGCGATCTCATCAGCGCACCCAGACCATTCCCATCATTTTTGTCACTGCGCTGTCGAAGGAAACCCGTTTTGTGCAGCAAGGCTACCGCTGCGGCGCCGTGGATTACCTGTTCAAACCCATTGAGCCCATGCTGTTGCAGAGCAAGGTAAACTTTTTTCTGGGCCTGGATCGGCAGAAAAAACGGCTGGAGGCCAAACTGGCACAGGCCAGACGGTCGGAAGCGCAGATGAAAGCCCTGTACGGGGAACAATGATCCCTGTAAAAAATCGGGAACTTTGTCAGGACGACACAAAAGCAGTAAATCATGGCCTTAAGACTTCCGGGATATCGTATTACCGAACGGCTAGGCAAGGGCGGGATGGCCCATGTGTTTCTGGCCACCCAGCATTCCTTTGAGCGCCAGGTGGCGATCAAGATCCTGACCCCTTCCCTTGCGCTGGAACCACGCTTTGCCGAGCAATTCATGCGTGAAGCCCGTACTGTTGCCAGTCTCAACCACCCTCATATCGTGCCGGTATACGACGTTGGCGAATATGAGGGCTATTACTATTTGAGCATGGAGTACGTGACTGGGGGCAACCTCAAGCAGCGTATCCGTAACGGCATGGAGACCAGTGAGGCAGAATCCGTTCTGCGCCAGCTGGCCAGCGCCCTGGACTATGCCGGGCAGCACGGCTTCGTTCACCGCGACGTCAAACCTGACAACATCATGTTCCGTGGTGACGGCTCTGCCCTGCTAATGGACTTCGGCATCGCGACGAATGCGCTACGCAACAATGATCTGACCCAGCGAAATACCGTGATGGGCACCCCCAAATACATGAGTCCGGAACAGCATCGTTCCCAGGTGCTGACACCACAGTCAGATCTGTATTCCCTCGGCTGTGTTTTTTACGAGATGCTCTGCGGTGAACCGCCCTACAAGGCACCGGATCATGCGGCTATGGCCTTGGCCCATTTACGCGAACCGGTCCCCCTGCTCCCCCTCAAGCTACGGCACTACCAGCCCCTCATTCGCAAGTTGCTGGCCAAAGACCCGGCCGATCGCCCGGAAAGTGGAAATGACGTTATTGCACAGCTTGAAACGCTTGAGCGAGCCCCGGAGCACTACACAAAAGACCGGGCACGTTACCGGCCCCAGGACAACAGCCCCAGCGCAGCACTGACCCCACGTCTACGCTTGAAAGAAAGCAAGGAAGGCTTCAGCTGGCGCGGCAACCTGTACCGCTATGATGTGTATCTGGTCGCCGACGACTTTGAACAGTTCCAGTCTCATTTCCCGGTACTGAAATCGGCATTGATGGACTGGCATGAACAGCGAGGCAGCCGCTGCCAGTCATTAACGATCAAGGCGACCATCCACCCCTGGATCAGCGGCCGCGTAAAAGAATACCTGAAAGGCCTGCGCCAACTGGAAGGGATGACATTCCTGTCACGGCTCCCTATCACCCTGAATCTGGTGGGCTCTGATGGCCAAGCCATTGAGCGACTGGAGTGGCAAGCGGAAAAACCAGGAAAATCACCCCAGGACTAGCGGGCTAAAGGGCTTCCTGCCAGCCATAAAAAAAGCACCAACCGGGGTTGGTGCTTCAATTTCTGCCTAATGTCACGATGCAAGGAGTCATCGCCTTCCCCCCTTAGGGGTGGTTCCGATGACGCGGTCAGGAGTCTGCCATGCGTTCATGCGTCATCAAGGTCAGATTACGTCAGCGGGCGTTTGGCTGCCCAGTGCCAATCGGCGAACGGTCGAAGTTCCGCTATCGAGGGTCGATTCTGGCCGACTAACGGCTCGCCATGCTCTCCCCGGGACTACGCAGCCACATCAACCTGGCACCATCGGCTGCCGCCACATCCATGTCCAGACACGCTACCGTCCCCACAGAGAAACCAATGCGGCTGGTATGCCCCGTCCACAGGGCTGTCAGCTGGGCAACAAACGGCATATGACTGACCAGAACGGTATTCTCTCTTGGCGGGTTCGCCAACAACCAGTCAAACAGGGCCTGGGGCGATGCCTCTGGCACAAGAGACTCACATTCCTGCCTCGCCAAGCCTCCGTAAACCTGGTCAATGCAGTCTGCGGTTTGCTGGGCCCGCACATAAGGGCTGGCCACCAATGCAGACACCACAATGCCGCTCTCGCGCATTTGCTGCCAATGTGCCAGTAACGCAACGCGACCACTGTCAGTCAGTGGCCGCAGATCGTCGCTGGGCGCCATAGCCACCGCCTGTCCATGGCGGCTGATAAACAGCTTCATTGGCTGGCCCCGGCTAGCTGGAATTCCACATCGTGCTTGTATTCACCACTCATCAGATTCTGGATCATCAACTGGAGAGGCTGCTGCTTGTAGACGATTTCATGCAGTGCCGTCGCCAAGGGCATATAGACATCCAATTCAGAGGCTTTGTCGGCCACCAGCTTGATGGTGTTAATCCCTTCTGCCGTTTGCCCCAAGGTGGCCACCGCTTCATCCAGGGATTTTCCCTGCCCAAGCTGAAAGCCAACCTGATAGTTCCGGGAGAGGCTGGAAGTACAGGTGGCGATAAGATCCCCGACCCCGGACAGGCCCAGGAACGTCATCGGGTTGGCGCCCAGTTCCACCGCAAAGCGGCTCATTTCAGCCAACGCACGGGTGATAAGGAAGCTACGGCTGTTTTCACCCACACCAATGGCCGCCGCCATGCCTGACGCCACCGCATAGATATTCTTGAGCGCACCGCCAAGCTCGACCCCATAGATATCCGGGTTGTCATACACCCGGAAGTAGTCGCAGCTCAGCGCCGACTGGACAGTCTGGCACAGCTCACTGTCGGGACTGGCGATCACTGTCCCGGTAAATTTCTGCTCGACGATTTCCTTGGCCAGGTTGGGGCCACTGAGCACACCGATACGGGTGTGTGGCCAGTACTGATGCAACAACTCGCTCATCAGTAAAAAGCCATCGGCATAGATGCCCTTGGTACAGCTGATCACCAGAGTGCCATCGGGCACCCACTGACGAGCTTGCTCGAGCACCTCGGCAAACGCCTTGCTCGGAATCGCCACAAACACCATATCAGCGGCATTGAGGGCTTCCTCAAGGCTGTCGGTGGCCGTCACACCGTCGGGCAACTCAGCCCCAGGCAAGTAACGGCTGTTTTCCCGGTCCAGATTAATGGCCGCGGCAGTTTCCGGGTCACGAACCCAGAGGCTCACGCCGTGGCCATTAGCGGCCAGGATACTGGCCATGGCAGTGCCAAAACTGCCTCCACCCAGGATGGCGGCATTGTATTTCTGCTGCGTCATAAGAACGCCTTTTTACTGCTTTTGGGCATCATAAAGCAGTTAACAGTGAATAGTGAACAGTGACGCGTTTGAGGCTGGTGTTTTCGACAAACAAGAAGGCCGCGCCCACCGTTGGGCGCGGCCTCCAAACACGAATACAGCATCAAACCTTATCCGCGCAGCTGTTCACTGTTAATTGTTAATTGTTCACTGCATTGACAAGCATCTGATGCATGCGACGAGCCGTGGCCGCCGGATCTTTCGGCAACTGCCCCTCGGCCAGCATGGCCTGATCGAGCAACAACGCGGCAAGGTCGTTGAAACGCTCACCGTCGTCCACCGTCCCCAGCGCCTTGAGCAGATCATGATCCAGGTTCACTTCCAGCACCGGCTTGTTCTCCGGTACCGGTTGACCGGCCGCTTCCAGCATCCGGCGCATTTGTGGGCCCAGTTGATCTTCAGCCAACACCAGACAAGAAGGCGAATCCACCAGTCGGCGAGTCGCGCGGACGCTTTCTACCTGCTCTGCCAGGCTGTCTTTCAATCGGGCCACCAGCGGGTTATCGCTTTCTGCCTCCCCGGCAGCCTCGTCCAGATCCAGCTCTCCGCGTGCGGCATTGACCAGTTTCACTTCCTTATAGCTGTCCAGATAACTCACCATCCATTCGTCGACGGGGTCACTGAGCAACAGGACCTCAATGCCCTTTTTACGGAATACCTCCAGGTGCGGACTGTTCAGCGCCGCAGAGGGAGTGTCAGCAAGCAGATAATAGATGCTCTCTTGCTCAGCCGGTTTACGCTCAAGGTAGGCATCAAGACGGGTAACGCCCTCTTCCTCATGCGTAGACGCAAAACGCAACAGCGCGGCGATAGCTTCACGGTTATCCGCATCCTCGCCAATACCTTCTTTTAGAACCTGACCAAACTGACTCCAAAACGCCTTGTACTGCTCTTCATCGTTACTCAGCTTCTTGAGCATCTGCAGAACACGCTTGGTCAGAGCCGCACGAATTTTCTGCACAGGCCCATAGTCCTGCAGGAGCTCACGGCTGACATTCAAGGGAAGGTCGGGCGCGTCGATCACGCCCTTCACAAAGCGGAGATACTGAGGCAGAAACTGCTCGGCATCATCCATGATGAAAACACGCTGCACATACAGCTTCAGGCCGCGATTGGCATCGCGATGATACAAGTCAAACGGGGCACGGGCCGGCAAGTAAAGCAGGCTCGTGTATTCCAGGGCGCCCTCAACCTTGTTGTGACTCCAGCTCAAGGCATCCTGAAAGTCATGGCTGATATGCTTGTAAAAGCTCTGGTATTCCTCATCGGAAACTTCCTGCCGTGGGCGCTGCCACAGTGCAGTAGCCGAGTTGAGGGTTTCACTGCTCTCCTCAGCGTCACCGTCAGCGGGCGTCAGCAAATTAATCGGAAAGGCAACGTGGTCGGAATACTGATTGATCACCTGGCGAATCTTGAACGGATCCAGAAAATCCCGGGCATCGTCACGCAGATGCAGTATCACGGCAGTACCAGGCTGCAAACGCTCAATACCTTCCACCGTAAACTCACCCTGGCCGTCACTCTCCCAACGCACCCCCGAGGCCTTATCGCTGCCGGCCTTGCGCGTCTCGACGGTGACCTTTTCAGCAACAATAAACGCGGAATAAAAACCCACACCAAACTGGCCGATGAGCTGGGCATCCTTCTTCTGGTCACCACTTAGCTGGGCAAGAAACTTCTCTGTACCAGAACGGGCAATAGTACCGAGATTATCCACCACATCGCTTTCATCCATCCCAATGCCGTTGTCGGCCACGGTCAGCGTTCCCGCCTCCTTGTCGATGGTCAGGGTGATTGCCGGCTCCGCGCCCTCCCCGATCAAGGCTGGATTATCCAGAGACTGAAAACGCAGCTTGTCGCAGGCATCCGAGGCATTGGATACCAGCTCACGCAGGAAAATCTCGCGGTTGCTGTACAGCGAGTGGATCATCAGGTGCAACAGGCGGGACACCTCTGCCTGAAAACCGTGGGTTTGTTTTTCTGTAGACACAACAGACTCCTGAAGCAGTAGCAAACTGCCAGAAAAATAAGGGCAACGGTGGGATTTTCAAGGGAGGGGACGGCGCAGCCGCGCCTGAATTGCAGACCCGCGAGAAAAACCGGGCCTGCAACGTGTTTTTTCAGAGGCTCCCTAGGCTTTCTTGCGCGAAATCAGGTGGTCCACCGCCGACGCAAGGTCCGGGTAACGGAACAGAAAGCCCTGCTGCTCCAATCGGCGGGGATAGACCCGCTGCCCGCCGAGCAGCATGCCGGACAATTCCCCCAAGCCGACTTTCAACGCCGTGGCAGGCACCCGCAGCAACGCGGGCCGATGCAGTTTGCTGGCCAGTAGTTGATGGAACTCGCGTTGAGTCACCGGCGCAGGCGCACAGGCGTTAAAGACCCCTTCTATGCCTGGCGTTTCCAGAGCCCGGACCAGGATGGCGACCATGTCATCGATGTGTACCCAGCTCAGCCACTGGTTGCCGTCACCCATCTTCGCACCCAGGCCCAGCTTGTAGAGCGGCAGTAATTGCTTGAGCATGCCGCCATCACGCCCGAGCACAATGCCGGTACGAATCAAACACAACCGAAGCCCCTGACGGGACACCGGGCGGGCCGCCTGCTCCCAGGCGTCACAGAGGCGATAGCCGAAATCCTTCTTTCGTGCTGAGCTGTCTTCCGTGAGCTCCGCATTACCCGCATCACCGTAAAAGCCCACCGCTGATCCGGATACCAGCACGGCCGGTTTGCGCTCAAGGCGCGACACCAGGCTCACGATATCCTGGGTCACCCCGACCCGGGATGCCAACAATACCTCCTTGCGACGGCGACTCCAGCGGCCAGCAAACAGGCTCTCGCCGGCCAGATTCACAATGCCATCAATGATTTCATCGTCAGCGATATCATCCAGCGATGACACAAGCCGAGCCTCTTCGGGCAAGCCTCGGGCTACCCGCCGCGGTTTACGGGTAAGGATAATCAGGTGGTGACCATGTGCAGCAAGACGCCGGCAGAGATGACGACCAATGAAGCCACTTCCACCGGTTAAAAGAATGTTCAACGTGCAGCCTCGATAGAACGGATACTGTTGAGATCGTAGAAAAACTCAATATTGCCCGCGCCCATCGGCACACTCAAGGTCAAATGATCCTGATCTACCGCCTGAAGGATACCAGTGCGCGCAGGCCCTTCATCTGCGGTAATGGTGACATTTTTCCCGATTAACTCCCGGTATTGCCGGGTCTGCTCATCATCGACCACGACCGGGGGCGACGTCAGATTTCCACTGCTTTCCGCCGGGGCAGTCTCAACCTCCGGGGAGTCTGCCGCCCCAGTCAGATCAGCGCTGTTGGGGCTCCCTTGAGTGGCCATGGGCCCGCTTTCCAGGTCTGCTGGCTCGGGCTCCTGCAAGAGGATTTTCTGCCCTGTATTCAGGGTCAGCGAGGCCAGTTCCTCCTCAGGAATACTGCGCTCGACCACGCCACTACCGACATTGATTTCCAGCCACAATCGCTTGGCGGACACCCGTCGCAACACCCCGTCGTGCTGGCGCCCACTGTGGGTTTCCAGCACCACGGACTGGTCCACGTAGGCCACCAGCTCGGGGAATGTCTGCACCACCGGCGGCAGGACTTCCTTGGGCGCTTCCTGTCTGGGTTGCGCCCCCGGCGTCACCAGCTCCATGCTGCCTTCTCTGGGAGGGGTAATGACCTGGGTGTTCATGGACCCCGGCTCTACCGACCAGCCCACATCACTCTTCTCAAGCCGCACCACGCGCTCTTCCACCGCCCCGTTCGTCAGAGTTACCCGGCTGGTGACCTCTCCGGTGGATTCTGCACGACGCAGGATCACGTGACGGGTCTTGATTGACTTGAGTGCCCCTTCAGGAAACTGGGTCGTGAAGTACTGACGAGCCACGTAAGCCAGGGTGTCTTCATGATCAAAGTGCAAGTCAACCTGGCCTCCGACATAACGGAGATGATTGGTATACGCAGTGAACTCGCCACTCAGATAACTTTTAAAGCTGTCGGGCATGACCAGAGACAGAGAACCGGAAAGCTGCCCCGTATCCAGCGGTGCCATGGCCAGTTCCATCCGATACCCCCCTTCGAAAATACGGGTTTCAGGGAAATCCTGACCCGGCTCTTTCCAGGAAAGATGTACAACCGGCGCATTGTCATCGGAAGGGTTCACCAACACGCTACGGCGCTCGGTAATCTCGGACGGTTTCCATCCCACCAGCACACGCACTTCAAGCCCGGGGAGAAAATCTTCGCCCTGACTCACCGTCAGCACGCCATCGATCAGCGCCACCCGGTCATAACGAAAGCTTTCGCCATGAAGTCGGCCGGACAATGGCTTGCCCTGCCCTTTTACCAGTAGCAAGGCAGCCTCTTCCGAGGTCACAAAAGAGGTCGTCGTCGCCATTTTCTCACCCCGTTGCACCTGCCCGGTCTGGTGAGTGAGCTGACTGCCTGGGCCTCGAATGTCGCTGCTATCGGTGACGTACATGGCAATGCCGACGGCCGTAACCAGTACCGCCGCTACTCGCCCCAGTGCCCACCAACGGTAGCCTTCCCAATTACCCTGGACCTGCCCGAGGCTCGCCACAGGAACCAGAAAAAATACCGGGCTGTGTCCCCGGTGACTGGCTTCGTTCATCAGCCCCAGGGTTGTCACAATAATTGCACTCACCCCGATAATGATTAGCAGCTCTGCCATTTTTTATTCTCTCTCCTGAACAGCCCGCCTCAGCGATTCGCAGGCATTGGCTGTCCCCGGGCAATCGACCCAGGGAACCACGACAATCCTACCTGAAGCTCACTTTACAAAGCTGCCGCCCGGCATTCCAGCACTTAAGTGACTGATTTTTCTCAATCATGGTCAGGGTTGATCTGTTTCACACTCTGCCGGCCCAGCCACCCTCTGCTGGCCGCCGTTCAGGGCACAGAAACGTCCTTCAGGCTGCCCTCAAAAACCGCCCGTCAACGGTAATAAAAAAATGCTTGTATGGACCAATTCGAGACGATATATAGGCGCTGTGGACTTTGGAAAACCGGGGATCCGGACCAACAGGCCGAACAATGTGGTTGTTTGAGGAGGTCACAACAGGAGGCCACCATGAGTAACCGTCGTACAGATCAAGATTACGATTCGGAAGACCTGCTGATGAACGAAGATTTCGATATCCTGGATGACGATATGGATGAGGAAGAGCAGGAAGCGCGCAGTGCGCGCAGCCGCGCCTTCAACATGGACATGCGCCATCGCATCGAAGATCGCCTGGAGGAGCGCCGTCTGCGCAAGGAACTCAATGATTACGAGTCCTTTGAGCTCGACGACGATATGCTCCACTAACAAAAAAGGCCGGCATTTTGCCGGCCTTTTTTGTTGCTCATCGGCTGTTACCAGCCAGTGAGTTCTTTCAGCGCCAGGCCGATACCGGCCGGGTTACGTGTGGTCTTCACACCTGCCGCTTCCAGGGCCGCAAACTTCTCGTCTGCAGTGCCCTTGCCGCCAGCGATGATGGCGCCAGCGTGGCCCATACGCTTGCCGGGGGGGGCAGTAACGCCCGCAATGTAGCTCACTACCGGCTTGGTCACGTTTTCCTTGATGTAGGCAGCCGCCTCATCTTCAGCGGTACCGCCGATCTCACCCACCATGATGATGGCTTCCGTCTGCGGATCGTTCTGGAACAGTTCCAGCGCGTCGATGAAGGTCATGCCTGGAATCGGGTCACCACCGATACCGATACAGGTGGACTGACCGAAGCCCAGCTTGGTGGTCTGGTTTACCGCTTCATAGGTCAGGGTACCGGAGCGGGACACGATGCCCACTTTGCCCGGCTGGTGGATGTGACCGGGCATGATGCCGATCTTGCACTGACCCGGAGTGATCACGCCCGGACAGTTCGGGCCGATCAGGCGCACACCGCCCTTGCGGGTGATGTATTCCTTCACATACAGCATATCCAGTGCAGGAATGCCTTCAGTGATACAGACGATCAGCTCGATGCCTGCATCAGCGGCTTCCAGAATGGAGTCCTTGCAGAACGCAGCCGGTACGTAAATGACGCTGGCAGTGGCACCGGTTTCAGCAACGGCTTCCGCCACGGTGTTGAAAACCGGCAGGCCCAAATGGGTCTGGCCACCTTTACCCGGGGTTACACCACCGACCATTTGCGTGCCATATTCGATGGCCTGCTCGGAGTGGAAGGTGCCCTGGCTACCAGTGAAACCCTGGCAGATAACCTTGGTGTTCTTGTCGATCAGGACGCTCATGCGGCACCTCCAACAGCTTTCACTACCTGCTCGGCAGCGTCTTCAAAACTTTCTGCGGCGATGATGTTCATGCCGCTCTCGGCCAGTTTCTGCGCGCCCAGCTCAGCGTTGTTACCTTCCAGACGAACTACCACCGGTACGGTCACACCCACTTCTTCTACCGCGCCGATGATGCCTTCAGCAATCAGGTCACAACGCACGATGCCACCGAAGATGTTAACCAGAACGCCTTTCACCTTGTCGTCGGACAGGATGATCTTGAAGGCTTCGGTTACACGCTCTTTGGTCGCGCCACCGCCCACGTCCAGGAAGTTGGCCGGTGCGCCACCTTTCAGCTGCACCAGATCCATGGTGCCCATGGCCAGGCCTGCGCCATTCACCATGCAACCAATGTTGCCGTCCAGCGCTACGTAGTTCAGCTCCCACTCGGCCGCGCGACGCTCGCGCGCATCTTCCTGGGAAGGATCTTCCAGTGCCTTGATATCCGCATGACGGTACAGGGCTGAGCCGTCCACGTTGATCTTGGCATCCAGGCAGTGCAGGTCACCGGCTTCGGTGATCACCAGCGGGTTAACCTCGATCAGGGCCAGATCCTTGTCGATGAACAGTTGCGCCAGACCCACAAAAATCTTGGCAAACTGGTTGACCTGCTTGCCTTCCAGACCCAGCTGGAACGCGATCTCACGCGCCTGATAGGGCTGCGCACCCACCAGCGGATCAATCTCTGCACGCAGGATCTTTTCCGGGGTTTCTTCAGCCACGGTCTCAATGTCCATACCACCTTCAGTGGAGGCCATGAAAACGACACGACGGCTGGCACGGTCCAGGACCGCACTCAGGTACAGTTCCTTGGCGATGTCGGTGCAGGTTTCGACCAGAATCTTGGTCACCGGCTGACCTTTCTCATCGGTCTGGAAAGTCACCAGATTCTTGCCCAGCCACTGCTCGGCAAAGGCAGCGGCTTCTTCAGCGCTGTCCACCAGCTTTACACCACCCGCCTTACCACGGCCGCCAGCGTGCACCTGGGCTTTCACAACCCACTTGTCACCGCCGATCTCTTTGGTTTTGGCTGCAACCTCTTCAGGAGTGTCACAAGCGAAACCGGTAGAGACTGGCAGACCATAGTCAGCAAAAAGCTGCTTTGACTGATACTCATGGAGATTCATGCCAATACTTCCATCCTGTTGAATGATTTGGCGCCCTTGCGGGCGCCGATTTTTCGCTGCCGTTCGGTGTCGTTATTTCTTGCGACGACGCTGGGCCACATGAATGGCTTTATAATCCACAGCCAATGCAGCTTCATGAACGGTTTCTGACAGGCTCGGGTGACCGAACACCATCATTTGCAAATCTTCTGCAGTAGCGCCGAATTCCATTGCTACCACACCCTGATGAATCAGCTCGGAAGCCTGCGGGCCAACGATATGCATGCCAAGGATGCGGTCAGTCTTTTCGTCCGCCACAAACTTCACCATGCCACCGGTTTCGCCAGCAGCCATGGCTCGGCCATTGGCAGCAAACGGCACCACACCGGTCTTGTAGGCATCACCGGATTCCTTCACTTCTTCTTCGGTCTTGCCCACCCATGCCACTTCCGGGTGGGTATAGATCACACCGGGGATCACGTCATAGTTCACCTGGGTGTGCTCATCCATGATGACTTCGGCCACCATGACACCTTCCTCGATGGCCTTGTGGGCCAGCGCCGGTCCACGCACCAGATCACCAATGGCGTAAACGCCGGGCACATCAGTGCGGCACTGGCTGTCTACGTAGATGAAGTTACGCTCATCGAGGCTGACACCGGCATCCTGGCTCAGCAGGCCTTCGGTATAGGGGCGACGGCCAACGGCCACAATCAGCTTGTCGAAGCTTTCTGTGTGCTCGCCATCCTTGTCGCTGTAGGTCACCTTGACCTTGGTCTTGGTAGTTTCAGAACCGGTCACACGGGCACCCAGACGAATATCCAGACCCTGTTTTTCCAGTTGCTTCTGGGCATCCTTGGCAATCTGCTTGTCGACCATCGGCAGGAACGCATCCACAGCTTCCAGTACAACCACTTCACTGCCCAGACGATTCCAGACACTGCCAAGCTCCAGCCCGATTACGCCAGCACCGATCACGCCGAGGCGCTTGGGTACCTTGTCGAACTCGAGTGCCCCCGTAGAGTCCACGATCAGGTTCTGGTCCACAGGCGCAACGGGAATATCCACCGGCACGGACCCGGCGGCCAGCACCACATGTTCAGCCTGGATGGTCTGTGTCTCGCCGCCATCCAGCGGTTGGAATTCTACCTGTTTACCGGCTTTCAGCTGGCCAGTGCCCTGCAGCCAGGTCACCTTGTTGGCCTTGAACAGCTGCGCGATGCCGCCGGTCAGGTTCTTAACAATGGTGTCCTTGCGCTGCAGCATGGTGCCCAGATCCAGGTCGGAACCCTTGATCTTGATGCCATGGTCAGCCAGTGATGACTCCGTCTCGTGGTACTTCCAGGAAGAATCCAGCAAGGCCTTGGAAGGGATACACCCCACGTTCAGACAGGTGCCGCCCAATGCCGGCTCATCCTGTTTGTTAATACGTTTCTCGATGCAGGCAGTGTTCAACCCCAGTTGGGCACAGCGAATGGCAGTTACATAACCGCCCGGGCCACCACCAATAACGACGACGTCGAATTTGTCAGACATGTTCTTTCCTCTCGGGAAACTGCCCCACCCTGCCGCGGCAGCGTGGGGCGTGTTGCGTGCAGGCGTTAGATATCCAGCAGCAGACGTGCCGGGTCTTCGATGAAGTTCTTCACCGTTACCAGGAATTGCACCGCTTCCTTGCCATCAATGAGTCGATGGTCATAGGACAGAGCCAGATACATCATCGGCAGGATCTCTACCTTGCCATCCACAGCCATGGGGCGTTCCTGGATCTTGTGCATACCCAGAATGGCGGTCTGCGGCGGGTTGAGAATCGGCGTGGAGATCAGGGAACCGAACACACCACCATTGGAAATGGTAAAGGTGCCCCCGGTCATCTCTTCAATGGACAGTTTGCCTTTCTGGGCTTTCTGACCGAAGTCGATGATCTGGGATTCCACTTCTGCCAGACCTCGCTGATCTGCATCACGAATCACCGGCACCACCAGGCCACGCTCGGTAGACACTGCTACACCCACGTCGTAGTAGCCGTGGTAAACAATATCGTCACCATCAATGGACGCATTCACCGCCGGGAAACGTTTCAGCGCTTCCACACAGGCACGGGTAAAGAAGCCCATGAAGCCCAGACGCACGTTATGGGCCTTCTCGAACTCCGGCTGGTAGTTCTTGCGCATCTCCATGATCGGCTTCATGTTGACCTCGTTGAAGGTGGTCAACATGGCCGCGTCCTGCTGGGCTGACACCAGACGCTCGGCAATACGCTTGCGCAGACGGGTCATCGGAACCCGACGCTCTTCGCGCTCACCCGGTGCGGCAGGCACTTCGGCGGTGGCGGGCTGCTGCGGTGCCGGTTGGCTGGCACGCTGCTCGGCTTTCTCGCCGATGGCCTTTTCCACGTCCTGCTTGGTGATACGGCCACCCTTACCGGAGCCGGACACCTGACTGGCAGCAATGCCGTGCTCGCTCATCAGCTTGCGAGCGGCAGGACCGGCCTGGTCAGACGCGCTGCTGTCGTCGCTGGCTTCAGCCGCCGGAGCAGCAGCCTCTTCCTTCTCTGCAGAGGCGTCCTTGGCTTCGGAAGAAGGAGCAGAACCGCTGGCACCTTCTTCGAAGTTGGCCAGAACCTGTTGGCTCTCAACCGTGTCACCTTCGCCAGCCAGAATCTTGCTGATCACCCCATCTGCGGGGGCCACTACTTCCAGAACCACTTTGTCGGTTTCGATATCCACCAGCAGTTCGTCACGCTTTACCGCTTCGCCTTCCTGCTTGTGCCAGGTGGCAACGGTGCCATCGGCTACGGATTCGGGAAACTGCGGGGCTTTGATTTCAGTCGCCATGACTAATCCTTATTTACTTGATCTCAAAGGCGTCCTGAACCAGACGCTGCTGTTGTTCGACGTGCAGGGACATGGACCCGGCGGCTGGCGCCGCGGCCATTTCACGACCTGCGTAATGCACCTGGGCGACACCCACCTGATACGCAACCCGGTACATGTGGTGTTGAGAGCAGTACCAGGCACCCTGGTTCATCGGCTCTTCCTGGCACCACACCAGGTGTTTCAGGTTCGGGTAGGTCTCCAGCACTTCTTTCAGTCGCTGCTCAGGGAACGGATAAAGCTGCTCCACTCGCACCAGAGCGGTGTCGGTGCGGCCATCGCTGTCCCGTTTTTCCAGCAGGTCGTAGTAGACCTTGCCGGAACACAGCACCACCCGGTTCACCTTCTCGGGATTCAGGTCCGCCTGGTCATCCAGCACGGTCTCGAACTTGCCCTGGGCCAGGTCTTCCAGAGAAGAAACGGCTTTCTTGTGCCGCAACAGGCTTTTCGGGCTCATCACCACCAACGGCTTGCGCAGCGGGCGTACCGCCTGACGACGCAACAGATGGAAGATCTGGGAAGGGGTGCTCGGCACACAGACCTGCATGTTGTGCTCGGCGCACAGTTGCAGGAAGCGCTCAAGACGGGCGGAAGAGTGCTCCGGGCCCTGCCCTTCGTAACCATGCGGCAACAGCATGGTCAAGCCACACAAACGCGCCCATTTGGCTTCACCAGACGAAATGAACTGGTCAATTACCACCTGGGCGCCGTTGGCGAAATCGCCGAACTGGGCTTCCCAGATCACCAGCGATTTCGGCGTGGTGGTGGCATAACCGTATTCGAAGCCCAGCACGGCCTCTTCCGACAGCAAAGAATCGTAGATGTCGAAGCGCGGCTGCTCGCCATAAAGATGCTGGAGGCCAACATATTGCTCGCCATCCTTCTGGTTGTGCAGCACCGCATGGCGATGGGAGAAGGTGCCACGGCCACAGTCCTGACCGGTCAGCCGAACATGGAAGCCCTGATCCAGCAACGACGCATACGCCAGCGTTTCCGCGTAACCCCAGTTCAGGGGCATGGCGCCAGCGGTCATCTTGCGGCGGTCTTCCACAATTTTCTTCACCTGACGCTGGGGCACAAAGCCTTCCGGCAGGGTTTCCAGACGATTGGCAAGATCCTGCAATTTTTTCAGCGCAGTCGAGGTATCCCAGTCATCTTCCACCTGGTGACCGATGTAGGGGGACCAGTCTACAAACAGTGCCTTGTTGGGCTCGCGCACCAGGGACTTCACCACGTGGTTCCCCGCATCCAGCATGTCGCGGTAATCATCCACTGCTTTCTGGGCTTCCTGCTCACTGATTACGCCTTGATTGATCAGGCGCTCAGCGTACAGGGTGCGAGTGGTCGGGTGGCTCTTGATCTTCTTGTACATCAGCGGCTGGGTGCCAGACGGCTCGTCCGCTTCGTTGTGACCAAGACGACGGTAGCAGATCATGTCGATCACCACGTCTTTCTTGAATTGCATGCGGTAGTCCACCGCCAGCTGGGTCACGAAGTAGACCGCTTCCGGATCATCCGCATTTACGTGGAAGATCGGCGCCTGCACCATCTTCGCGACGTCAGTACAGTATTCGGTAGAACGGGCATCTTCACGACGGCTGGTGGTAAAGCCCACCTGGTTATTGATGACGATATGCAGACTGCCTCCCGTGTAGAAACCGCGGGTCTGGGACATCTGGAAGGTTTCCATCACCACGCCCTGACCGGCAAACGCCGCATCACCGTGAATGAGGATGGGCACAACCTGATCACCGCCTTCATCATTACGGCGATCCTGGCGAGCACGAACGGAGCCTTCCACCACCGGAGAGACGATCTCCAGATGGGAGGGGTTGAACGCCATGGCCAGATGCACTTCGCCACCGGAGGTCAACACATTGGAGGAAAAGCCCTGGTGGTACTTCACGTCACCGGAGCCGGATTCGATGAAGCTCTTGCCATCGAATTCCTCGAAAAGATCCTTGGGGCTCTTGCCAAGGGTATTCACCAGCACATTCAAACGGCCACGGTGGGCCATGCCGATGACCATTTCCTTGGCACCATAGCTGCCTACCCGCTGGATCATTTCATCCATCAACGGAATCAGTGACTCACCGCCTTCCAGACCAAAGCGTTTGGTACCGGGGTATTTGCTGCCCAGGTACTTTTCCAGGCCTTCGGCGGCGGAGAGACGCTCAAGAATATGTCCCTTGATGTCCTTGCCATATTCGGGGTGACAACGAACGCCTTCCATGCGCTGCTGCAGCCAGCGTTTTTCTGCGGTGTTGACGATATGCATGTACTCTGCCCCAACGCTGGAGCAGTAAGTCGTTTGCAGACAATCAACGATTTCTCGCAGGGTGGCTTCCGGCTTGCCAATGAAAAGGTTGCCGGTCTGGAAAACGGTATCCAGGTCTGCCGGGCTCAGGCCATGATGCGCCAGTTCGAGATCAGGAACGTCTTCACGCTCCATCAGCCCCAGCGGATCCAGCTTCGCGACCTGATGCCCCCGGTTGCGGTACGCCGCAATCAGATGCAACACCCGCACCTGGCGCCGTTCATGCTCAGTGCTGACAGCACCGGCACCGAACTTTTGCACCCGGGAGCGATTTTTGGCTTGAAGCAGGAAATATTCGCGTACAGCCGCATGGGGAACGTCAGATTCGACGGCGGCATCAACACTGGGGAGTTTTTCGAAATAGACGCGCCAGTCTTCTGGCACAGAATTAGGATCGGTCAGATAGGATTCGTACAGTTCATCGACATAGGCAGCATTGGCTCCTCCAATGTGCGAGGACTGCCATTGTCGCTGCATGGAACTGTCTTGCATTTTAGCTCGTTCCTTCCGCGGGAAGGATGTCACACGCTGTGGTAAGTGTAACTGCGACCACAGGGGAGTGACCCTGTTCCCGTACGCTTCTGTTTGTCAGGAGCAACGCCTTTTAAGCCCTGCTCCACCCACAAGATACAACAAAACCCTGCTTAGGCCGGGTAAGGCCATGACAGGTCGATGCCGTATCTCTCGAGGGGTTGCCTCGAACGCTGCCTAGTGTAGCCCTTTTATTGCGGTTTTGTTAGACATCGATTTCATAAATTCATTTATGAATCAGTCTCTTCTTGACCACAATTGGCAAAACGTCGAATAGACAGAGAAATTCAACGCCAAGCCGTCATTTACAAACAAAAAAGGCGGCCATGACGGCCGCCTTTTTCTGCAGGGTCAGATGCCCCGCTCCAGCAACATGGAACGGATATGACCGATGGCCCGGGTCGGGTTAAGACCTTTAGGGCAAACACTCACACAGTTCATGATGCCGTGACAGCGGAACAGGCTGAAGGGGTCGTCCAGTTTGGACAGACGCTCTTCAGTGGCATTGTCGCGGCTGTCCGCCAGGAAGCGGTAGCTCTGCAACAGCGCCGCCGGACCCAGGAACTTGTCCGGATTCCACCAGAAGCTCGGGCAGCTGGTTGAACAGCAAGCACACAGAATACATTCATACAGACCGTCGATCTTGGCACGCTCTTCCGGAGACTGCAGACGCTCGATGGCCGGAGCCGGAGTGTTGTTCTGCAGGTACGGTTGTACCTTTTCGTACTGGTTGTAGAACATGCCCATGTCCACCACCAGGTCACGAATGACCGGCAGACCCGGCAGCGGGCGCAGGATCAGGGGTTTCTTGCCTTCCAGTACACCCGGTGCCACCTGGGACAACGGAGTGATACAGGCCAGGCCGTTCTTGCCGTTCATGTTCATGCCATCAGAGCCACATACACCCTCACGACAGGAGCGACGGTATGCCAGGGACTGATCCTGTTCTTTTACCAGAGCCAGGATGTCCAGCACCATGAGGTCTTTACCCTGGGTATCAACCTCATACTCCTTCATGCTCGGCTCGCGGTCCGTTTCCGGATTGTAGCGATAGATACTAACTTTCATCGTAGTACTCTCCGTTAGTAGGTCCGAGCCTTGGGCTGGAAAGTGTCGACCGTCTTCGGTTTGAAGTTCACGTCACGCTTGCCCAGCTTCTTGGCTTTCGGGTCGAAGATGGAGTGGCACAGCCAGTTCTCATCGTCACGATCCGGGTAGTCGTAGCGGGAATGGGCGCCACGGCTCTCGGTACGACCTTCAGCAGCAATCGCCGTCGCTTCAGCCACTTCCAGCAGGTTGTCCAGCTCCAACGCTTCGATACGCGCGGTGTTGAACGGTCCGCTCTTGTCTTCCAGGTGGGCGTTGGCGATACGCTTGCGCAAGTCTGCCAGCTTGGCCACACCTTCTGCCATCAGGTCGCCCTTGCGGAATACACCGAAGTGGTTCTGCATCACGCTCTGCAGTTCTTTGCGCAGGGCAGGAACAGACTCGCCACCGGTAGAGGATTCCCAGCGGTTCAGGCGCGCCATGGCCTCGTCGATGTTGGCATCGGTCGGCTCGTACTGGGTCATGCCCTGACGGAGCTGATCTTCGATGAACAGGCCTGCCGCACGACCAAATACCACCAAATCCAGCAGCGAGTTACCGCCCAGACGGTTGGCACCGTGTACTGATACACAAGCGACTTCACCCACCGCGAAGAGACCGTTAACGAACTGGTCTTCACCTTCGTGACCGCCAGACAGCTTGATGGCCTGACCGTGAACATTGGTAGGGATACCACCCATCATGTAGTGACAGGTCGGCACTACCGGGATCGGCTCTTTCACCGGGTCGGTCTGAGCGAAGGTAATGGCCAGTTCACAGATGCCCGGCAGGCGGCTGTGTAGCACTTCTTCACCCAGGTGGTCCAACTTCAGGAATACGTGGTCACCATCCGGACCGGCACCACGGCCATCCAGAATTTCCATCATCATGGAGCGGGCAACAACGTCACGGGACGCCAGATCTTTGGCGTTCGGCGCGTAACGCTCCATGAAGCGCTCGCCGTCCTTGTTGATCAGGTAGCCACCCTCGCCCCGGCAACCCTCGGTTACCAGTACACCGGCGCCGGCGATGCCGGTCGGGTGGAACTGCCACATTTCGATGTCCTGCACCGGCAGGCCAGCGCGCAGGGCCATGCCCACGCCGTCACCGGTGTTGATCAGGGCATTGGTGGTAGAGGCGTAGATACGGCCGGAACCACCGGTGGCAAAGACGGTGGCCTTGGCCTTGAAGAACACGGTCTCGCCGGACTCGATGTCGATGGCGATCACACCACAGACATTACCTTCATCGTCCTTCACCAGCTCAGCGGCGTACCACTCGTTATAGAACTGGGTGCCGTTCTTCAGGTTCTGCTGGTACAGGGTGTGCAGCAGCGCGTGACCGGTACGGTCAGCAGCAGCACAGGTACGAGCAGCCTGACCGCCCTCACCGAAGTTCTTGGACTGACCACCAAACGGGCGCTGGTAGATACGGCCTTCTTCAGTACGGGAGAACGGCAGACCCATGTGGTCCAGCTCGAAGACCGCTTCCGGGCCAACATTACACATGTATTCGATCGCGTCCTGGTCACCGATGTAATCGGAACCTTTGACGGTATCGTACATGTGCCAGCGCCAATCATCGTTGGGATCGGCAGACGCGATCGCACAAGTAATACCACCCTGGGCGGATACTGTGTGCGAACGGGTCGGGAATACTTTGGAAATCAGTGCGGTTTTGAAACCGGACTGGGCCATCTGCAGGGAGGCGCGCATACCGGCACCGCCGCCACCTACAACGATAGCGTCAAATGTAATAGTGCGAATGGACATGGATTACGCCCCTCCCCAGATCAGAACCAGACCCCACAACAGGTAAACGATCAGCGCCAGTGCGATTACCAGTTGGGCAATCAAACGCACCGCGGTGGCCGCTTTACCAAAGGTCAGGCTGGTCAGGTAGTCAGTGGTTACGCCCCACAGACCTACCCAGGTATGTGCAGCAACAGCGATGACCAGCAGAGTATTGGCGATCTGCATGGCCACACAGCCCATGAATTCCTTCCAGCTGCCGTAGTCCAGGTCGCCCGCGGCGACCAGATAGCCCAGCATACCAATCAGGTAAAGGCCGATAATGACAGCGGAAACACGCTGGATGAGCCAGTCGTACAGGCCGTTACGGCCCAGACTCGTTACAGGGGTTACCATATCCAGCCTCCTACCAGCAGAATCAGTACCGCAGAAATGATGAACACCAGCTTGGCGCCGCGACGGCCGCCTTCCAGGGTTTCACCAACGCCGGTATCCATGATGAGGTGGCGAATACCTGCCACCAGGTGATACAGCAATACAGCCAGAATGGCCCATACCACCAGCTTCACCAGCGGGGAGGTCATCAATGCTTTCAGGTCCGCAAAGCTCTCGGGAGACGCCAGGGAGCGATCCAGCATCCACAGCAGAATCGGCAGTGCCAGGAAGATGGCAACGCCGGTTACACGGTGGGTGATAGATGCTATAGCCGTGACCGGGAACTTGATCGTGCTCAGATCGAGGTTAACGGGTCGCTTGTCGTTCACGGTAGCCTACTTATAGCCGGGCCCCATTACAGATCGGGGCGGTTGTCGGGAACTCGGGGGGCTCTGTACAACGCCTTGCTTGCTCAGCGTGGCCTGAAGCGTGCAGCTGTTGTGTCTTGTCTCGACGGTCAGGGTGGATTCCTTTCCTAGAGACAAGGCGCAGCAGATGTGCGCTTCAGGCCGCGCCCTTCGGGTCTTTCAGGCTGATCCACACTCGTTGTGGCACTTTCTCGACAGGCAACCAGCATGCCTTCAAAAGTGCGCCTAGATTGTGAATCAGCCTGATAAGACTGAGCATGCAAGGCGTTGTACAGAGCCCCCCTTGGTAGCGTAGCTGAGATCAGAACAATAACTCTGATCTCAACAAGCTGCCTGGGCCGGGGTGGGCCCTCAGCAAAACACCACCGGTGATTTGCCGGGCGGCAGTATATCGCCGCATCCAGCGCAAAACAAACGCTGCGCACCATTCAGGTACAATCGCGTTTACCTAAGACATTGATATACAAAGACGCACCTCATGAGAGCGTGAACATTCATGCTGCACCACGGTGAGGCATAAATGTCACATCTGCGTAACACGCTGTTTACCCTACAAAAGTCTGACCCGCCGGTTCCCGGGTTCGCGTTGACAAAGGTGTGTCAAAACTTTACCTTCCACCGCGCTTTGGAGGACCTTCCCTGCCTGACGAAGTCTTTTCTGTGACTTCACAGAGGAAAGTTCCCTGTCCGCCAATGGAGAGATTCCCATGACCGAGAAGAAAGCCACTCTGAGTGTTGATGGCAAAGGCCTTGACCTTCCCATCTACTCCCCGACCCTGGGCCGCGACGTTATCGACGTGTCCTCCCTGGTAGCCAACGGTGTTTTCACTTTTGACCCTGGCTTTACCTCCACCGCTTCCTGCGAATCCAAAATCACCTTCATCGACGGTGAAGTAGGCAAGCTGCTGCATCGGGGCTACTCCATCGAGGAGCTGGCAGGCAAATCCGATTACCTGGAAGTGTGCTACACCCTGCTCTACGGTGAGCTGCCTTCCGCTGAACAGAAAGAAGAGTTCGTCAGCACGGTGAAGAACCACACCATGGTTCACGAGCAGATCCGCAACTTCTTCAACGGCTTCCGCCGTGATGCGCACCCGATGGCCATCATGTGTGGCGTGGTTGGCGCCCTGTCCGCCTTCTACCACGACTCACTGGACATCAATAACCCGCAGCATCGTGAAATCACCGCGTACCGCCTGATCGCCAAGATGCCCACCATCGCGGCCATGTGCTACAAGTACGCTCTGGGCCAGCCTTTCATGTACCCGCGCAATGATCTGGGTTACGCAGAAAACTTCCTGCACATGATGTTCGGCAACCCCTGCGAAGAGTCCAAGATCAGCCCGACCCTGGCCAAGGCCATGGACCGCATCTTCATCCTTCACGCCGATCACGAGCAGAACGCGTCCACCTCTACCGTCCGTCTGGCCGGTTCCTCCGGTGCCAACCCGTTCGCCTGTATCGCTGCAGGCATCTCTGCCCTGTGGGGCCCGGCACACGGTGGCGCCAACGAAGCCGTACTGAACATGCTGGATGAGATCGGTTCCATCGATAACATCGAGACCTACATTGCCAAGGCCAAGGACAAGAGCGATCCGTTCAAGCTGATGGGCTTCGGTCACCGCGTTTACAAGAACTACGATCCACGTGCCACGGTAATGCGTGAATCCTGCCACGAAGTACTGGCCGAGCTGGGCGTAAACGACCCGCAGCTGGAACTCGCCATGAAGCTGGAAGAGATCGCCCTGAGCGACCCCTACTTCAAGGAGAAGAAGCTGTTCCCGAACGTGGATTTCTACTCTGGCATCATCCTCAAAGCCATCGGCATCCCGACCTCCATGTTCACCGTAATCTTTGCCCTGTCCCGTACCGTGGGCTGGATTGCGCACTGGAACGAGATGATCTCCAACCCGTACAAGATTGGCCGTCCGCGCCAGCTGTACACCGGCGAAGCCGAGCGTCCGTTCGTACCGGTCAACGAGCGCAAATAAACGCTTGCTGCCGACCACAAAAAAACCGCCTTCGGGCGGTTTTTTTGTGGTCATTTCTCCGGCTTGGCTCCCATGCAGCGCGCCGTGGCTCCGTCTTTCCTGGTGTGTAGGCGGAGTGGTATGTGGTGTTTGCCAAGGCTCTGGAATCTGTACCTCGCTTAGGCTCGGATCGCCATGCGAGCCGTGTCCTTCATAGGCTCTGGAATTCTTACCTCGTTTAGACTCGGATCGCCATGCAAGCATGGCTCCTACCGGGTGCCCGGGTTATTTGTTGGCGCCGAACTCAACGATCTGGAAGGCGTTTCCGTTCTTCTAAAAAAATCCGGAACTATTTTGGGTTTGCCCTTCCAATCAAGCGCAGCTTGTAGCTTGTAGCTTGTAGCTTGTAGCTTGTAGCTTGTAGCTTGTAGCTTGTAGCTTGTAGCTTGTAGCTTGTAGCTTGTAGCTTGTAGCTTGTAGCTTGTAGCTTACAGCTCACAGCTCACAGCTCACAGCTCACAAAGTTTGCCAACCCTGCCCCACCATGCAAGCATCCTCCTTCCGCTTGCAGACAACCCCGATTCTCATGAAAAAAATTATTGTGTTCGTCGTGATTGCCGCCATCGCCGCTTACTTGCTGTTCTGGCCCGTTCCCATTGAACCGGTGGCCTGGCAAGCGCCGCAGGCGCCGGCACTGGAAGGGCCCTATGCCGTCAACGACAAGCTCGCCAACGTGTCTCAATTTGGGCAGGGGGAAGGTGTCGGCCCGGAGGATGTAGCCATTGATGACAACGGCTATTTTTATGTTGGCTATGACGACGGACGCATTGTCCGCTTTGACCCGGATGGCAAACATCCCGACCTGATAGCCGACACCAAAGGCCGGCCACTGGGTCTGGACTTTGACCCCGCTGGCAACCTCATCGTGGCCGATGGCTACAAGGGCCTGCTCAGCATCGCCCCCAGCGGAGCCATCAAAGCGCTCAGCCAACGCGCTGAGGGTATCGACTTCGGCTTTACCGATGATGTGGACGTGGACAGCAACGGCATCGCCTATTTCACCGACGCCTCCAGCAAGTTTGGCCCAGCCATGAAAGCCCGTGACGACGTACTGGAGCACGGCGGCCACGGCCGCTTTCTGCGCTACGATCCCGCTACCGACACCACCGACGTGCTGCTGGATGGCCTGCAGTTCGCCAATGGTGTAGCCCTCTCACAAAACGAAGACTTCGTACTGGTCACCGAAACCGGCAACTACAGCGTGGTCCGCTACTGGCTCAAGGGCGACAAGGCCGGCACCCATGATATTTTCTTCGATAACTTGCCGGGCATCCCCGACGGCATTTCTGCCAACGGCAATGGCACCTTCTGGGTTGCCCTGTTCAGCCCGCGCAATGCCATGCTCGACAGCATGTCCGACAAGCCCCTGCTGCGCAAAGTGGCCTTCAGGCTGCCCGAATTCCTGCAGCCTCAACCCGCCCATCATGCCTTCGTACTGGGGCTCAACGAACAAGGCCAGGTGACACACAACCTGCAGCACAACGCCCCTGAGGCTTTCGCCCCGATTACCAGCGTCGAACAGGTTGGCAATACCCTCTATCTGGGTAGCCTGACCGCATCTGCCTTTGCTGCTTATGTCCTGCCGCAGACACCTCAAACGACGCCTGACACCCAGGGAGGCGCCCAATGAGCTCGTTACGCGCCGCCTTTATCGGCCTTGGCACCATGGGTTTTCCCATGGCTGGACACCTGGCCAACGCCGGCCTCGCCATGACGGTGTACAACCGCACAGCAAGCCGGGCAACCCGGTGGCAACAGCAACACTCGGGATCGACGGCAGATAACCCTGCTGCTGCGGCGGACGGCGCTGACCTGGTCTTTGTCTGCGTTGGCAACGACGATGACCTGCGACAGGTGACCCTGGGGTCTGAAGGCGTGCTGCAGACCCTCAAGCCTGGCGCCATTCTGATCGACCACACCACCGCCAGCGCCGCCATGGCACGGGAGTTGTCACAGGCTTGCCAGGACCGCGATGCGCATTTCATGGATGCCCCGGTTTCCGGTGGCCAACAGGGCGCCGAAAACGGACAACTCTCCATAATGTGCGGCGGCAACCCTGCCATTTACCAGCGCGCCCTGCCCGTGCTTGAGCACTACGCCAAAGCCTGCAACCTGCTGGGCCCCGCCGGCAGCGGGCAGCTTACCAAAATGGTGAATCAGATCTGTGTTGCCGGGCTCGTTCAGGCACTGTCTGAAGGCGTGGCTTTTGCTAACAACGCCGGACTGGACGCGAAAAAGGTCTTCGAGACCATCAGCCAGGGCGCGGCCTCATCCTGGCAAATGATCCACCGTCACCAAACAATGATTGACGACGAGTTCGATCACGGTTTCGCGGTTGACTGGATGCGCAAGGACCTGGATATCTGCCTGCAAGAAGCCGCTCGCAACGGCACCCCTCTGCCAGTGACATCCCAGGTCAACGATTTCTATCGGGAGCTCCAGGCCATGGGAGGCGGGCGCTGGGACACGTCCGCCCTGCTCCGCCGCCTGACACGAGACGAATGACCGGATCGCACCTTAGTTGACCTGTTTTTCTGCCCCCTTTTCGGGCACAAGGGCCTTGGCATTCTCGCTGGCAAGCCGCCGTGCCACGTTTTCGGGCAGCGCATTCAGCAAAGGCAGATAGCTCTCCATTTGTCTCGAAAGGCTGTCAAAATGCCCGACAAGGTCACTGCCAAGCGTAAACCTGCCCGGATATTGCTCGATCAGCGCGACCCAGTCAGGATCTGCCTTGCCATCGTCGAGCACATAGTGATCCTTCACACTCCAGGACAGGTCCACATACAGGTTGTCATAGCGCGCCAGTAACGCCTCAAGAATGGGAACCAGCGTTTTCAATGGCGGCTGCTTGTCCTCCACTCCGCCACTGGTACCCGCGTGAGCCAGCACGAAACGGGTGTCAGGGTTCCCTTCCAGCGCCTCTTCCAGCTCCTGCAGATAAATCGGCGTCTCCTCCCGCAGGGAGGTGAGGTTGCTGTGTAGCAACACTGGCAGGCCGTACTCTGCCGCCACCTCATACACCTGCATCAGGGCCGGGTGGTTGGCCCGTGGCGTCTCGCCCTCGGTCAGCGCAGTCAGCTGGTCATGGCGGGTAAGAACCTCACCGATGCCAAACCACATCCCTGGATAGCGCTCGATCAACGCCTCAATCTGCCCTGCAGCATGCAAATCCGTGGGATTGAAACCACTGATAAACGGTTTGATTCGCTGACGTTGCTCAGGCTCAAGACCGGTAATGGCTTGGGCAACAATGTCATCGGTAGCGCTGTAGTAATACAGCGGGGACTCATCCCCCAGGTAATAGCGCGGCTTGCGGGGAGCATCCGCCTGCCACTTTTTCATGACCGGCAACCCAAATAACCAGACCTGATCCACGCTGGCGCGGTCCATCGCCGAGATCAGCGCCTCTGTCCCCTCACTGTCCTGCATGAAATCCACGTAGTGCAGATGTGCATCCACAAAGGACAAGTGGTAACGATTTTCCGCCTGACTGGCACAGGCAACATTCAGGCTCAACAACGTCACCAGCACACCATGAGCAAGCCAGCGCAGGGGCGATTCCGGCATTCCTGCAATCCTTTTCTGATTCACTTGATTTCAAAAGACCGCCCAGCCGGTCAGGAGTTCGACACTGATCCCGGTGACAGACAACATTTTACACAATGTCTATTTATGGACATTTAACTTAAATTATCCCAATATAGACATCATTAATCCTCCTGACGCTAACGGAGAGACCATGCAAACCGCCACACAACCTCGCCCACAACCGCTGGACGATCACGCCCGTCACGCCGCCCTGCGTGCGGTACTCACGCTGCTGGGGCATTGGCAATGCACGGAAAAGGAAAAGATGGCATTACTTGGCGTAGGCCGCTCGACCCTGCACAAGTACCAGAGTCAGCCTGACAGCGCCCGAGTCAGCCAGGATTTGCTGGAACGTCTCAGTTACCTGCTCAATATCCACCAGGCTCTGCGTACCCTGTTCGGCAACAAGGAAAACGTCTACGGCTTTGTGCGCATGGCTAACCATAATCCGTTTTTCAATGGCGCCAGCCCCATGGACATCATGAGCGCAGGGACTGTCGCTGCCCTGTATGAAGTCCATCGACAACTGGACAGCCTGCGGGGCGGCCAATGGGGTTAGCCAACCTGCCCCGTCAGGCGTTTCACAAGCACACAGCCTATCGTCTGGTGAATGGCAAATACCCGCCGATTCACATTTTCGATGATGTGGCCGACCAGGCAGATTTTGACGCTCTCTATGCGGTTCAGGCGCTCACCAACCCCCGCTTACAACATGAGATTGGCGACCTGAATCGGGTCCCCGCCGAACAGCGGCCCTGGGGAATTCCTGGCTGCAACTACGCACTGGGCCCCTTTGTGCACATCAACCCGGAAGGCTCACGGTTTTCCAGTGGAACCCATGGAGTGTTCTATTGCGCCGACAAGATGGCCACGGCCATCGCCGAGACACGCTATCACCAGGAACGCTACTTCCGTAATGTGGATGGCCTCAAGTACGACCGCATTGTCATGCGCGGTCTGACCACACAATTTTCCGCCACCCTGGTGGATATCACACCTGCCAGCCGCCACCCCGAATGGCATGCCCCCAATGATTACCAGGCAGCCCGAGCCCTGGGGGAGCAGGTGATCAGCGAACAGGAGGCGGGCATTCACTATGAATCCGTGCGAGCCCCGGGCAACCGTTGTCACGCCCTGTTCAGCCCCCGGATGATTGAATCTGTTATCCCCAGCCAGCATTACGAGTACATCTGGGATGGCGAACACATCTCTCATGTGCTCACCATCCGCCGCTTTATCGGCACCTGAATCCGCACCCACATGACAGAAAGCAGGCTCCAGGGATTTCGGGGTGAGACAGGCATGACAAGAGAGAGGCTGGCAACAACCCAATAAAAAAGCCCCACTCTTTCGAGTGAGGCTTCTTTATGTGGCGTCCCCTAGGGGAGTCGAACCCCTGTTACCGCCGTGAAAGGGCGGTGTCCTGGGCCACTAGACGAAGGGGACGTGTTTGGTGGAGCTAAGCGGGATCGAACCGCTGACCTCAACACTGCCAGTGTTGCGCTCTCCCAGCTGAGCTATAGCCCCAGAGTCACCAATGGAACACGATGCGTCCCGGTTGGTGCGGCGTATTCTACCGGCCACCCCCAACCTGTCAAGCGACATCAAGTGGTTTTTTTCAGAATGAAGTCCGTTTGGCTACATTCTGGGCAAGTTGCTGAAAAACTGGGCGAAAATCACCACCTCAGCCGTAGGAGCGTCGCTGGCGGCGCGATAGCCCAACCTCAGAAGCGAGTTACGAAAACCTTTCCACGAGAAATACGTTTTTGCTCTTCGAAACTCGCTTCTCGCAACTCGCCACTATGGTGATCGCGCTGCCAGCGACGCTCCTACCGTCAAGCCTCAACCCACCGGCAGGTCCCGGTACGCCTTCTCCAGCTTCTTCATCTGCTTCTTGGACACCCCGCCCAACACCTCGATGGCATTACGCAAGCGCGCGCGACTCACATCGGAGCCAATGATCTCCATGGAATCCACCACCGAGAAGCTGGCACTGGTGCCCGCTATGGCAATGAATACCGGGAACAGGAAGTCCTTGATCTTCACCTCGAGTGCATCGGCGATGGCCTTTGCGTCCGCAAACAGGCCATCACGCTGCCAGTCACTGCGCGCCTCATAGGTCCACAGCAGATATTGCAGCCACACTTTCATGTCATCCGCGGTGTACTGCTTGTGTTCGAAGCTCGCCTCGCTAATGGCCGGCATGCCGTTGAAACAGAATGCCGCCTTGTCCGCCACTTCGGACAGCGTCTCTACACGCTGACGCAGGTGGGGAATGATCTTCATGGCGTAATCGCGGTTGTATGCCCAGCTCAGCAGGGAATCCAGAAACTGCTCATCACTCTGATCGCGCAGCCACTGGCCGTTGAGCCAGCTCAGTTTTTCCACATCGAATACCGGACCACCCAGAGACACCCGCTGAATATCAAACGCGTCCTGCATTTGCGCCAGTGAAAACTTCTCGCTCTCATCAGGCATGGACCATCCCATGCGGCCGAGGTAATTCACCAGCGCTTCCGGCAGATAGCCCATGCGCTGATAGAACAGGATGCTGGTGGGGTTCTTGCGTTTGCTGAGCTTGGACTTATCCGGATTCCGCAGCAGCGGCATATGGCACAGCACCGGCATATCCCAACCAAAGTACTGGTACAACAGTTTGTGTTTGGGGGCGGAGTTGAGCCACTCTTCACCACGGATCACGTGAGTGATTTCCATCAGGTGATCATCGACGATATTGGCCAGATGATAGGTAGGCATGCCATCGGACTTGAGCAGGATCTGCGCATCCACCAGGGCCCAATCCAACTCCACCGTACCGCGCAACATATCCTCGATCTCGCAGCGGCCGTCCACCGGTACGCGCATGCGGATAACGTAGGGCGCACCCTGCGCCTCGCGTTTGGCCTGCTCGTCGGCAGGCAATTCCAGATCCTGCGGTTTCAGCGCCCGGTTCTCGCCTTTTTCTTTCAGCTCAGCGCGCAACACATCCAGCTCTTCACTGGTGCGATAGCACTTGAACGCATGCCCCTTCTCGATCAGCGTCTCGGCATACTCGCGATACATGCCCTTGCGCTCGCTCTGGCGGTACGGACCGTGGGGGCCGCCCACATCCGGGCCTTCGTCCCAGGTCAGCCCCAGCCACTTGAGCGAATCGAGAATCATCTGCTCGGACTCCGCGGTGGAGCGTGTCTGATCGGTATCTTCGATACGCAGAATGAACTGGCCACCGTGCTGTTGGGCAAAGCAGCGATTGAACAGGGCAATGTAGGCGGTGCCGACGTGAGGATCACCGGTGGGCGACGGGGCAACGCGGGTGCGAACAGTCATGCGGACTCCAATAAGGCAAACTGGCGCGGATTATACCTGTCTAAACACGCACCATATAGACAAGGCACCACGGGTTTCTGATATGGTTGTGACAGTTTAATGATTCCCGTTCACGTTGTTGCCGACGTCTGCCCGTCGGCAACAAGCCATTCACTGGATTCAACTTCATCAAGGAAAAGACCATGCGTATCCCTTTCCAACGTTCTGTTCTGGTCGCTTTGGTAGCCAGCGCTACTCTGCTGCAGGCCTGCTCCGAACAACCCGAGCCCGCCAAGGAAGACAGCAAAACCGCCGCGCCCGCTGCCACCGAACAACATGCAGCACACGAAGCAGAGGCTCCCAAGGCTAGCGGCATTACCCGCAGCACGGCACCGGAAGGCGCCAAGGTCTTCTTCGTTTCCCCCCAGGATGGAGCCACCGTCAGCAGTCCGGTCACGGTTGAATTCGGCCTGGAAGGCATGGACGTCGTGCCCGCCGGCACCGATCAGGAAAACAGTGGTCACCATCATCTGCTGATCGATCTGGATGAAAAGCCCGCCATGGACATGCCTCTGCCCGCCACCGAGCACGTCGTGCATTTCGGCAAAGGCCAGACGTCCACAACACTGGAACTGGAACCCGGCGAGCACACCCTGCAACTGCTGCTGGGTGACTGGCGCCATATTCCCCATGATCCGGCGGTGATGTCACAGGAAATCACCATTACCGTGGAATAAACCACACACCAAAAGGGCCTCATTCGAGGCCCTTTTGGGTATTGCAGGTATTAGCTATTAACCGCAGGTGCCCCGGTTCCCCTGTCACCCTGCCCCGTATCAAGGGCCCAGCGGTTGGCTCGCCGAAACGCCTGAAAATCATTAAACCGCACCCCCGCCTCACGCATCACCTGATGCGCCCGCTTCATCGTCAACTGGCGTATCCAGAAGGGTTCACGCACCACAAAGTGGTGAATGCCATGGGTCTTGCCCACGTTGAAACTGAACAATTGCAGCGGAAACAGGAACCAGGCATCCAGTACCTGGGTTTCCTGAATCAGATTGCCACGCTGCACATCGCCAAAATAATGCATGTTGCTGCTCAGGAAATTCAGGCAGAACGTACGCAGAATGTTGGGAGCAACCCATACCACGACTGCCACATTCACCACGGACATGACCTGGAGCCAGGTAGCGGACCATTGCGGGGCGAACACAGCATCAACAAAGTGGAAACCAAGGAACAGGTACCACATGCCCCAGCTCAGAATACCCAAAGGAAACAGTGCGCCGCCCACGTAACCCACATACCAGATTTTCTGCCGCCAACCCGGTTGCGCCAGCGTGTGCATGGCAATGGCAAAAGGCAGATCGGCCAGCATCAACAAACGCAGAAGGCTCCACGGCTGCCCATTGGTAATCGCCCGCTCTTCGATATCCTCTTCCTGGCCGGAGTTCTGGTGATGATTCAAATGCGCCGAGCGTCGAACCCAGGGTCTTACTGTGGTGGGCCGGGCTATCAGCCCCAGAGCCAGCATCAGATGATGTGCCCAGGGCGTCTTGCGAAAGTACATCCAGTGAATCAGATCATGCTCCAGCTCATGAATGATGGAGGCCAGTACCGCATTGATCACAAACGCAGCCCAACCCGGCAAACCACCCATCACATAGGCGTACCCCGTCAGTACCATTGCCGACAAGCAACTGGCCATCACCAGTGCACTCAATGCGCTTTCGTACTTGCGCTGCAGAACAGGATACCTGGCCCGCAAACGCTCCCCCTCCCGCATGATTTCCTGACGAACATAATGCGCTTTGCGCGCATGCTCAGGCGCATCAGCACGATTACTGAATCGTACTGACTGAGCCAACTGAACCGCCTGGGCGGTTTCCTCCGACGGCTTAACCGGCGAATCACTCATAACCACACTCCATCAACAGCAGAACCCGAATGGGCTGCCCAAAAGTCCCTGTGCCCGTCAGCTAGCAAGCTGACACCACACTCCCCCATGAACTGCCCGCGCAAACAGACAACTCAAAGTGCATATATTTTCTCATCGATAAATGACATCGCCGCTGTCGGAAAATGACGCGAACAACCAACCAGGACAAGGGGCTAACTTGACAGATGATACGGTGGATAACGTTCAGGAGATGGCCGATAAAACCGTGAAAAACCGTATAAAAAAAGCAGAAAAATAAAGCCAGCGGACAACCGTATTGCTCTATTGTCAGACGGGAAAAGGCGCGGCAGATCGCATTTTTATCACGTGCAGGCCTGCATGAAACTCGTTGTTACAACCCGGGCCGGTACAGGCCATTGCAGCACTGCACCGGTCAACCTTTCCGATTACCGCAGCAACAGGTGTGGCACTTTCGCTTCACGAATCATCTTGTTGGTAGTGCTACCAACAAAGAATTCACGAATTCGGGAGTGGCCGTAAGCCCCCATCACGACCAGATCCACGTTGTGGCTCTGCTGATAGGCATGCAACGCTGGCTCAACCTCGCCTTCCAGTTGCGCACTGGTGACCTGATGTCCTGAGTCGCTCAGTTTGTCTGATGCCCATTGCAAGTCTTCGGATTTCCCCACCGACACCAGGTGACAATCCAGCCCTTTGAACATCGGGCTGTCGGCCAGCATGGTGACGCCCTTGCGGGTGGTCTCGCTGCCGTCATAAGCCAGCATGATAGTCTGCGGAGGGGCAAACTCCCCCGTGGTCACCAGGATCGGGCGACGAACCGCACGAATCACCCGCTCCACATTGTCTCCCACCTGGGCCCCAACGCCGTTATGCTCTTCGCCCTGTTTGCCAATCACCAGCAGCCGCATGCCGTCTTCCAGTTCCACCAGCGTATCCACCAGATCACCATGGCGCTGACGGCTTGACGGCTCGCTCACGCCGGCGGCCACTACCCGGGCATGCGCAGCCTCGAGCATCACCTTGCCCTGCTCAAGCGCCAGACGGTTACGCCGGGCGTCGAGATCTGCCAGTTCCTGCATCAGATGCTCTCGGCCACCCAGCGCAAGATTGCCACTATAGTCAGCCGTCACCGGGTAGCGGGAATGATCCAGTACATGCAGCAGGTCCAGGGGAGCATCCAGCCGCTGGGCCGCCCAGGCAGCATAGTCGCAGACCGTGGCAGACGCGGTTGAGCCATCGATGCAGGCTATTACGTTAGTCATGTCCTCTCCCTGGCTCAGTGGCCGCCCATCAGTTTTTCAACTTCTGCCGGCTTGTCGTGTACGCCGAACTTGTCCACCAGCGTGGCGCTGGCTTCGTTCAAACCGGTAATGTCGACCTCGGTCCCTTCGCGGCGGAATTTGATCACCACCTTGTCCAGTGCACCAATGGCAGTAATGTCCCAGAAATGGGCGCGGTGGACATCAATAGTGACCTTATCAATGGCTTCCTTGAAATCAAAGGACTTCACGAACTGGTCGGCAGAGGTGAAAAACACCTGCCCCACCACCTCATACATGCGGTGGCCATCATCCGCATGTTGCGTAGCTTTCACATAGAAAATACGGCCCACCTTATTGGCATAGAACAGCGCGCTGAGCACAACACCGATACCCACACCGATGGCCAGGTTATGGGTCGCAACGGTGGCGGTCACGGTGGCCAGCATCACGATCGTGCTGCTGGGCGGATGCTTGGCAATATTGGTGATGGACTCCCAGCTGAAAGTGCCGATGGAGACCATTACCATCACCGCTACCAACGCAGCCATGGGAATCTGCGAGACCCACTTGCCGAGAAACACCACCAGCACCAACAGAAAGCAACCGGCAAACAGGGTCGAGAGCCGCTTGCGCCCCCCGGATTTCACATTAATCACCGACTGGCCAATCATGGCGCAACCGGCCATGCCGCCCAGAAAACCGGAGAAGATATTGGCAATACCCTGCCCCTTACATTCGCGATTCTTGTCACTCTCGGTATCGGTCAAGTCATCCACAATCGTGGCCGTCATCATGGACTCCAGCAGACCAACCACTGCCAGGGCCAGGGAGTACGGGAGGATGATTTTCAGCGTTTCCAGATTCAGCGGAATGTCGGGCAACAGGAAGATCGGCAGGCTGTCCGGCAGCTCACCCTTGTCGCCCACGGTAGGGACATCCAGCCCCAGGAACATGGCCACCCCGGTGATCACGATGATACAGATCAGCGGTGACGGCACTGCGGTGGTCAGCAGTGGCAGCAGATAAATGATGCCTAGGCCCGCCGCCACCATGACATACACGTGCCAGGTCACCCCTTCCAGTTCGGGCAGCTGAGCCATGAAGATCAGGATAGCCAGGGCGTTCACAAACCCCGTCACCACCGAGCGCGACACGAATCGCATCAGGTTGCCAAGCTTGAGAAAACCGGCAATAACCTGTAACCCACCAGTCAACACCGTAGCCGCCAGCAAGTACTGGAGACCGTGATCTTTCACCAGCGTCACCATCACCAGCGCCATGGCGCCAGTCGCCGCAGAGATCATCCCGGGTCGCCCACCGGCAAAGGCGGTCACCACGGCGATACAGAAAGAGGCATACAACCCCACTTTGGGGTCTACACCGGCAATGATGGAGAACGCGATCGCCTCCGGAATCAGCGCCAGCGCCACCACGGTACCGGCCAGCAAATCTCCGCGGAGGTTGCTGAACCATTCCTGCTGGATAGAACGAATCATCGACAAACCCTGTTAAGCTGGAAAGCGGCCCAAATCGGGCCCGGAAAGGGCGCGGAGTCTAGCAGATCGGCCCCTTGCGCAACAGGCAGGCCATCGGCAGGTCTACGCGAAACGCCCCCAACATGCGACAATGCGTCCCCGTTTCGCCGACCGATAGCCGTTGATGACAGACGCCGCCCCACAGCCCCTGGACCGCCGCCTCAGCGTGGCCCCCATGATGGACTGGACCACCCGGGATTATCGCTATCTGGCACGCCTGATCACCCGGCATACCCTGCTTTACACCGAAATGGTGGTGGCTCAGGCCATCCTGCATGGTGACCGTGACCGTTTCCTGTCATTCAATGATGAAGAGCACCCGGTCGCGCTGCAGCTGGGCGGCAGTGACCCGCGGCAACTGGCTGAAGCCGCCCGCATCAGCGAGCAGTATGGCTACAACGAGATTAATCTGAACGTGGGTTGCCCGTCAGATCGGGTTCAACAGGGCAAGATCGGCGCCATCCTCATGGCCGAACCTGAGCTGGTGGGTGAATGCGTGGAAGCCATGCAGGCTGTCGTTTCCGTACCGGTCACGGTAAAGACCCGCATCGGCATCGACGACCAGGACGATTACGACTTCCTGTTCCGATTTGTGGAGCAGATTGAGCGGGCCGGCTGCACCAGCCTCACCATTCATGCCCGCAAGGCCATACTCTCCGGACTTTCGCCCAAGGAAAACCGCGAGATTCCCCCACTCATTTACCAGCGTGCCTACGCAATCAAGCAGGCATTTGCACACATGGAGATCATCCTTAACGGCGGAGTGAAAACCCTGCAGGAAGTTCATGATCACATGGGCGAAGTGGACGGTGTCATGATTGGGCGCGAGGCCTACCAGAACCCGTATTTCCTGGCCGATGCCGACCAGGTGGTATTTGGCGATGCGCGCCCTGTCCCCAGCCGTCGCGAAGTCGCCGAGCAGTTCCTGCCCTATCTCGAGCGCCGTTACGCCCTGGGCCATGCGCCCAAGCATGCCCTGCGCCATATCCTCAACCTGTTTCAGGGTGAGCCCGGTGCGCGCAAGTTCCGGCGTCACCTGAGCGAGAACATGCACAAACCCGGCACAACCCCACAAGTGCTAATGGACGCTTTGGCGCAACTGCCTTAGCCTGTAAGCATGATATCTCTCCATAGGAGCGGCGCTTATCCCGCGACAAACGGTTTCGGGTCACAACTGGCGATATCACAAGGCGTAATCAACATCCGTTATCGCAACACATCGCCATGTCATAGTGACTTTAAGACTTCGCGGCTCAAGCGCCGCTCCTACGGTTTAGAAAGCACCCTGTCATCGTTGGCCTTTAATCTGCATCCGACATGACACCACAAGGAACGGAAACCGTGAACAAACGCGAACAGCTCGCCCAATGGACCTCTCTGGTGGCAGATACTGGCGACCTCGACATGATTGCCGCTCTTGCCCCCGAAGATGCCACTACCAACCCGTCCCTGCTACTGGCTGCCGCCAAAGACGAACGATACCGGGGCCTGCTGGAACAGGCCGCCACCCTCTGCGAAGAACTCGGCCATAAAGGCGAAATGGACTGGCTGACAGATATCTGTGCTTGCCTCGCGGGCCAGGCCATCCTGGAGCGCGTGCCCGGCCTGGTCTCCACTGAAGTGGATGCACGCCTGTCATTCGATACCCGAGCCACCGTAGAAAAAGCCCGCCGGTTGATGAGCATTTACCGGGAACTGGATGTGGACCCCTCTCGTATCCTGATCAAGATCGCGGCCACCTGGGAAGGCATACAGGCCGTGCGAATCCTTGAAGAGGAAGGCACACGCTGCAACGTCACCCTGGTCTTCAATCAGGCGCAGGCACTGGCAGCCGCGGAAGCCGGCGCCACACTGATTTCCCCGTTTGTCGGCCGTATCTACGACTGGTACCGCAAAAGCGGTATGGATATCGCCACCGCAGACGACGACCCGGGCGTCCAGTCCGTGCGAGAAATTTACCGCACCTTCAAGGCCCGGGGGCTGGAAACCATCGTCATGGGCGCCAGCTTCCGCACCGCCGACCAGATCGAAGCCCTTGCCGGTTGCGACAAGCTCACCATCAGCCCGGCGCTGCTGGAGGAACTTGCCAGCCGCGATGGCACTCTTACTCAGGTACTGGATGCGGAACTGGTTGCACCGGAAAGCGACTGGACCCCGGTCAACGAGCCCGCCTTCCGCTGGCAAATGAACGACGACCCCATGGCCTGTGATCTTCTGGCGGACGGTATTCGCCGCTTTGCCAAAGATCAGCAAGCCCTGGAAACACTGCTGACATAAGGAAACGGTTTGAACTGGCTGAATCGACTGTTTGGTACTGACGCCCAGACACCGCAAACCACCGAGCATGACCTGCACCGGGCCGCCGCAGCGCTACTACTGGAAGTGGCCCGTACCGACGGCAGGGTCGACGCTGAGGAAAGTGCACGCCTGGTAGAGGCAGTGCAAAGCCGCTGGCAACTGGACCCGGCGGAAATGAACGACATCCTTGGCGAGCTGGAAACCCGTGTAGATCAGGCCACAGACCTGTTTGAATTCACCCTGCCCCTGCGAGAACACTGGGACCCGGAAACCCGTGTTGCCCTGGTAGAAGACATGTGGGCCATGGCCGCCGCCGACGGCCACGTAGACGTCCACGAAGAACACCTCATCCGCCGCGTCAGCGACCTGCTTTATGTGTCCCATGGGGACTATATTCGGGCGAAGATGAAGGCAGTGAACAGTTAACAGTGAAGAGTGAACAGCTGCGCGAGCAATGTTTGTCTTGATCTGTAAGCCATGAGGCCGCGTCCAGTTTTTGGGCGCGGCCTCATACGTTAAAAGCCTGACGGCGCCAACCGCACACTGTTAACTGTTAACTCGACCTACCAGCCATCTTCCTCATACTCACTTTCCAGCTCCAAGTCCCGTTGTTCGATATCCGGGAAACGCAGGGAGGGTCGGTCGCCGGATTCGAAGCGGCGGCGCTGCAGGTAGGCGTTGCGGATGAAGGTGTAACGGTCACCGACAATGTTGCGTTCGAGGTCCAGCAAATCGGCTCGAAGATCGACCACATAGACAGCGGTGAAACTGTGCCGGGTGAGGTCATGCTCGATATAGTGACGCAGACGCATATAGTCTTCGGGGAAGATCGCCGCCGCATCCCGGCCAGTGGAGGGCCCCCAGAAGGGCAACACCAGATAGGGGCCTTCAGGCATGCCCCAGCGAGCAAACGTCAGCCCCAGATCCGTATCGTGCTTGCGCAGGTTTACCTTGCTGGCCACATCGAACAGGCCACCAATACCGAGGGTACTATTGACGGCGAAACGGCCCCAGTTCTGGCCGACATGATTCCAGCGCCATTGCAGCACGCTATTAAGACCGCTGCGAAAATCGCGCAGATTCTCGTAAAAGCGGGTGATGGTATCGTCCATCCATTGCGGGGTAACTTTCTGGTACCCCTTTGCAACGGGCTTCAAACCGTAGGTATCGAGAAACTCGTTAAACGCAAATACCTTGCGGTTCACGTTCTCCCAAGGGTCCGCGTACTGGTTCTGCCCCGCCGGCGCGTCAAACGCCGTGGTAGCCTCACCCCAGTCGTCGTCTTCTTCCGCTGTCACCAGCAATGGCAGGCTCAGCAGTATTGTCAGTAGCAGGTAGCGCACAAACACCCCGGTGACCGGAGGCGCTGCCATCCGGCGATGGATTCAAACGCAGCATTATAGCGGCCCTGTCTACCCCGGGAACAGGGAAACCCGCCCGGGGTTACGCAACTCTGACAGGTTTTACACATTCGCTCCGGGAGCCAACCGGCGCTCTATCAAGTAATCCACACTCAGAAATCGGCCTGCGCCCTGGAAGAACAGTACCAGCAGCATAATGAAATAGGTCATGGCGAACTCTATGCCATTGTTCAAAATCACCAGACTGCCCTTCTCTGTGAGCCATGCATAATTGCCATTTTCCCTGAGAATTTCCTTGGCGCGGCTTAATCGTTTCCCCACCTCTTCGCTGTTCTCAAGACTGGCATGTGCGGCGGGAATGCCTAGCTTCGCCAGCGGCAAGGCCGTGCTGGTGGCGGGGTTAGCCGGTGCGATAGCAAACCAGCCATGCGGCCAATGCACTGTGGCCATCGCCACTATCATCGTGAACATGAGCGGGATGGAAACGTAGCGGGTAAACAGGCCAATCAACAGCAATACGCCGCCCACCAGCTCCGTAGCCGTGGCCAGGAACGCCAGCAACGCAGGAAAGGGCAATCCCAATCCCCAATCCGGGTTACCAAACCAGGCCACAGTGCTCTCGAAACTCATCGCCTTGTTATACCCGGCACTGATCATTACCGGTGCCAGGAATAAACGCAGTGCCAACGGAGCAAGAAAGTCAGCTACACGCGTAGTATTCAGGGTCTGATGGATCTTGTTCATCAAGGCAAGCATAGGGACTCTCCGTCAGAGCAAATGCCGTTGCTGGAGCCATATTCGTACAGGTATTCGACTCACAGAAAGTCGGCAAATCGCCCTTCAACAGGGTCCTGAGAAAAGGCTGCCGGACTCAACTAACAGCGTTTAAGTGTTGTCCCTATAAGGATGTCGCGCTCACGCATTTGTTGCAGAATACCGCGAGAAAATTCTGCCAGCTTGTCTTCGTCAAACTGCATTTCCCCCGCCAGCAGTCCCACCACCTCAGCCCCCGTGAGAGCAGGATTCTCATCAATGAGCTGCAACAATCTTGCCGTTGGTGCATTGATCTCCATGAAGCGCACCTGATCATCGCGATTGCGGTAAACCAGCAACCAGACGGGTTGTGGTAACGGGGCATCAGGCTGAAAATCCACACAGATCTCATGCACAGGAAAATGATAGGACAGCACCGCATGGAGCGGGCTCAGTTGCGGAATCGCCCGCAGCAAGTCGCCTTCGGGATGAAACCCTGCCTCGGGAAACGTCTCTGTCGACGCATCCAATACCAGTTCCATCCACTCGTAATGGGCAAGCTCCAGAAGGAAAGGGGGATCCCCTTCTTCAGCGCCCTCCCCTGTGGCCAGATAACCGACAAACTCCTGGGGTATTTCAACAAAATACGGTGTCTGACAGGCATGAAACTCAAAGAAGCCCCGCACCAGTCGCTGCCATCTCTCGGCGTCCAGTAATGAAAATAACACCGGAAAGCCCTGCTCGATAAAGCCGTTTACATTGTTGAAAAACAGATTCCGGTAGATCTCCAACCGGCGCTCTTCGATTCCTTGCGGTGCAGGCCGCGTGTCAGGGTTTCGCAGGTGGCCGGCAAACGCACGCTGCAAGCGCTGAAAGTCTGCCTCACTCATCCCAGTTTGCGCTCCCGGGAGGCGTGCGCTTGCTGATAACGGGCAATCTCTTTCAACTCGCCAAACAGCTCGTCTTCACCTGGAAAATTGAAGTCCCTCTCCAGCAGGGTCGGCAGGACGCCAAACTCACGGTAGGCATGCTGCAGTAGCTCCCACACCGGATCGATAACCGCCGCACCATGGGTATCCACTTTCAGGTCTTCCGCTTCATCGAAGTGCCCTGCGATATGCACGTAACAGATTCGCTCGCCGGGCAAACCGCTAATGAATTCCTTCGGGTCATAACCATGGTTAATGCTATTCACGTAGGCGTTGTTCACATCCAGCAGCAGCTCGCAGTCCGCTTCTTCCAGCACCGCGTTCACGAACTCCAGCTCTGACATCTGTGAACCCGGTGCCGCATAGTAACTGACATGTTCGATCCCGATGGGCTGCTCAAGAAAGTCCTGAACCTGCCGCACGCGGCCGGCCACATAGTGCACGGCCTCTTCCGTAAAGGGGATTGGCATCAGATCGTAAAGGTGGCCATGGTCGCTGCAATAACTCAGATGCTCGGTATAGCGGCGAATGTCGTGTTCGCGAAGAAAGGTCTTGATGGAGGACAGCAGGTCAAAATCCAGCGGTTCAGGCCCGCCAAGAGACAGACTCAGACCATGGGTCACAAACGGAAATCGCTCGGTAAACTTGCGGAATTCCTTGCCCAGGCGACCGCCCATGGGAATCCAGTTTTCCGGCGCCACTTCCATGAAATCAAACGGTGGCGATTTGGCTTGGGAAAGCGGGCCCATCAGGGCCCGCCGAAGACCCAGGCCCACGCCGGACACTGGTGTCTTGTGGTTTATCATCATGCAGCCTTACGCATCACCGCCGCACTTGCCTTCACCACATTTCCCTTCTCCGCCTTTGTCTTCACCGCACTTGCCTTCGCCGCCTTTCTCACCGCAGCTGCCTTCGCCTTTCTTGTCGCCGCATTTGCCTTCGCCACACTTACCTTCAGCGTGGCCAGCCAGCTGGTAACCCGCTTGCAGGTCAGAGGCAGCAAAGGGATTTTCAGCCGCATTGGCGGTTACCGGTACCGCCATGGCGGTAGCGACGACAGCAGCGCCTACGGTGGCGGCGAGGGGGTTCAGTTTGGTCAGCTTAGCCATGTTGAGTCTCCATACGTCATTATTGGGTGTCCAAAACCGTCACTGCATACACCGTCTCATGGCATAGGCAAAACGGTTCAGGCAACCACGTTATTCGCGTAGCGCCTGTATCAGACAATATAGAGATGCGGGTGTGAGGTAAACGTTACGAAAGGAGAAGAAAAAACCTTGGTCAGGCGTCAGAAGTCGGACGTGACGGTACCTGCAGGCAGCAGGAGGTCAAGCGTCCGACGTCAGACAGCATGGGCATTATTTGACCCGGTTCACAATCACACTGCCAATGGAGTAACCGGCACCAAAGGAACAGATAACACCGTGGCTACCCGCAGGCAGGTCTCCATTGTATTTGTGGAAGGCAATAATGGAGCCAGCGGAACTGGTGTTGGCGTAATCATCAAGAATGACCGGGGCCTCTTCACGGGTGGCGGGACGCCCCAGCACGCGTTTGGAGATCAGTTCATTCATGCTCAGATTCGCCTGGTGCAGCCACATGCGATTGACGCTATCTACCGCAATATCTGTGTCCGCCAGGTGTGAGGTAATCTGTTCAGCCACCATGGGGCAGACTTCCTTGAAGACCTTGCGGCCTTCCTGACGGAACAGCTTGTCCCGGGCCCCGACTCCACTCTCGTCCGCACGGTTGAGAAAACCGAAATTGTTGCGAATGTTGCTGGAGAACTTGGTCTGAAGGCGGGTACCGAGCACTTCCCATTGGTTGTCGGAGGTCGCGTCTTCCTTACGCTCCAGAATCACGGCCGTGGCCACATCACCAAAGATAAAATGGCAATCACGGTCTTCCCAGGCCAGATGTGCAGAGCAGATTTCCGGGTTTACCATCAGCACACGGCGAGCACTACCATTACGAATGGCATCAACACCGGCCTGAATGCCGAAGGTAGCACTGGAGCAGGCCACATTCATGTCATAGCCCCAGCCGTGCTCCATGCCGAGCGCATCCTGAACTTCCACGGCCATGGCCGGATACGGGCGCTGCATGTTGGAACAGGCCACCAGCACCGCGTCCAGGTCGTTGGCGGTAAGGTTGGCATTATCCAGCGCCTGTTTGGCCGCGTTTACCGCAATTTCGGCCTGCAGTGAAAGCTCATCGTCAGCACGTTCAGGGATACTGGGTGCCAGGCGTTCCGGATCCAGCACGCCACTTTTGTTGATGACATAACGCTGCTTGATACCGGAGGCTTTCTCGATAAAGGCAGAGTTGGACGGATCCAGTGCCGTCACCTCGCCAGCCGCAATGGCATCAGCGTTGTCCGCATTGAAACGCTCGACATACTGATTGAAGGACGCCACCAATTCATCATTGGTGATGGTCTGCTCCGGTGTCCACAGGCCGGTCCCGGAAATCACAACAGAATAGCTCACAAGCGAGTCCTCGCACTCGAAGAGGAAGGCCGCCGCCTCCCCCCGGAAAATTGGGAATGGGTCGATTATCCGGATTCAGGGCCGTGGGCGCAAAGGCCGGTTCCGCCATTTACCCCACGGATAAAGTCAACATTCTTCCCATTGTTTGTTGAGTCGCTTCGCAGAAACCGGAACCTGCGTACCAAGCTGTTGGGCAAACACGCTGACCCGGTACTCCTGCAGCATCCAGAAAAAGTGCTGAAGCGGGGGGGCCTGCTGCCATAATGGCGCCCCGGCAGCACGGGTCCGGTACTGTTTGCGGTATGCCTCCAGCTCCGCCGTCACAGTGCGATCCTTGCCAATCTGCCCACCCAGCTTGTCCAGCCGATGCGCGATGCCTGCCAGATAGCGAGGGTACTCCTGCAGACTCTCCCAGGGCACCTCCAACAGGAATGCGTCGCCAAACAGTTCCGCAAACTGATCCTTGAGGTCCCGGTGAGCATGGGCCCAGGCCAGCGGAAAGTTTTTCTCAAGCTTGCCCATCAGTTGGCGGTACTGATCGAACACCTGACCGATGCCGGCCAACTGTTCACTGGCCCAGGGCACGAAATCCCCTCGGTGGGCATCCAGCCGGGCCTTGAACGCGGCCTCATCACGCACCGGTGCATCAAGGCGAAAATGCTCAGCCAGCAATCGCGACAGCGCATGGTCCAGCGCATGACGTGCCATCGCGCCTTTTTCGCTCTTGAGTTTCTGGAACCCTGGCATCTGCGACGCCTGCTTGCGCAGATCGCGAAGCTGAACAGACAACTTGAAGCCCAATAACCGGGCGCAGCCCCAGCGATGGGTCCAGATGGCCAGCGCCGGGTCATCCAGATAACGCAGTGTTACGGTGTCCTTTTCATCCGCCAGGGCGGGATAACGCCGCAGCGTCATCCCGCCAAGCTCCCGCAGGTCGGTTTCCGGCAAGGGGCCAAAGAGCCACTCCTGCCCGGACAAGGGCGGCACCTCGGTTTCTGGCTCGGGAAGCTCCGCCCGGACCCCATCCAGCCGCGCTTTGACCTCGGGCATACTGCGCCCCTGGGCGAGGGTCTTGGCCTTGCCCTCCAGCCTGTCGACCACCCGTACCATCATCCGCAGATGATCAGACAGCCCGTCCACCTGCCATTCTTCCAGTTCGATGCGCACCCCGCTCATGCGTTGCAGCTCGCGCGTCATCGCCGGCAACAGGGGCTCATCCGGCGTCAGGGTGTCCATCAGGGCTGCCACATAATCGGGCACGGGCACAAAATGGCGACGGCGAGACTTGGGCAAGGCACGAATCAGGGCTTCCAGCTTTTCCTTGAGCAACCCGGGCACCAACCAGTCGAGCCGCGCCTCCGGCACCTGATTGAGCACCGCCAGAGGCACCACCAGTGACACCCCATCGCGGTCCCCGGTGGGGTCGAAGCTGTATTCCAGAGGCAGCGAAATCTCCCCCAGAGCCAGGACATCGGGGAACTGACCGTCGGCCAGATCCGGGCTGCGTGACAGCAGGAAGTCCTCATCCATCAGCAGCGCTTGCTTCTGTTGATCGCTGGCCTTTTTGTTGTACCAGCTCATCAGCCCGGCGACGGTATTGACCGTATCGGGTAAGCGCTCGTCGTAGAACGCCACACGGGCCTCTTCGTCCACCAGGATGTCACGGCGGCGTAGCTTGTGCTCCATGGCTTCCAGGGCCTGGTAAGACTCTCGGTTGGCACGCACGAACGGCGGCTCCCGGGTCAGCTGCCCCATGACCAACCCCTCACGAATCAGTAACTCACGGGACTCCTGTGGCTGGATCGGCCCGTAGTTCACCCGGCGACCACTGGCCAGAATCAGACCGAACAGATTGACCTGTTCCTTGGCCATGGCACAGCCGCGTTTCTTCGACCAATGGGGTTCGAAATACTGGCGTTTAATGAGATGTGCCGCAGCGGCCTCTACCCATTCCGGTTCAACCCGCGCGACCGTGCGGCCGAATAACCGACTGGTTTCTACCTGTTCTGCCGCCATCAGCCAGCGAGCCTTGGTTTTTGACAGGCTGGAGCCCGGCCATACCAGAGGTTTACGGTTACGGGTAGAGAGCCACTCGCCCTCTTCCGTTCGCTGCATCACGTTGGACACCAGCCCGCTCAACAGTGCCTGATGCAGTGGCCCATAGATCCCGTCGTCTACACCAGAGTCATTGTCAGTCGCCTTGTTCAGCTCCCAGCCCTGCTCCTTGCAAAGCAACAACAGCTGGCGGTGAGTGTCGCGCCATTCCCGCATGCGGGTGGGCGACAGAAAATGCTTCTTCAGCAGCTTTTCATACTGATTGCGGCTCAGCGCCTCACGCTGCTGTTCAGCCCAGTGCCACAATTTCACGTAGAACAGGAAATCCGACTGCTTGTCGGTAAACGGCTGATGCGCTTGGTCAGCTTGCTGCTGCTTGTCATGCGGGCGCTCACGCGGGTCCTGTGCCCCCAGTGCGGATACCACGATCAACGCTTCGCGCAGCACCTTGCGATCCGCAGCCGCGACCAGCATCCGGCCAAGGGTTGGGTCCAGCGGGAAACGGGCAAGTTGCCGCCCCAGCGGGGTCAGGGACTGCTGCGGGGTGAGCGCGCCCAACTCATCCAGCATGCGGTAACCGTCACGGATAAGGCGGCCATCCGGTGGCTCGATAAAAGGAAAGTCTTCTACCTTGCCCAGCCGCAGATCCGCCATCTGCAAAATCACCGCAGCCAGATTGGTCCGCTGGATTTCAGGATCGGTAAATTCAGGACGGCCAACGAAGTCTTCTTCGCTATAAAGCCGGAAGCAGATACCCGGCATGATTCGCCCACTGCGCCCTGCCCGCTGGTTGGCGCTGGCTTGGCTTACCGGTTCCACCGGCAACCGCTGCACCTTGGAATGTACGCTGTAACGGCTGATGCGTGCTGTGCCGGCATCAATCACATAACGAATGCCCGGCACCGTCAGGGAGGTTTCCGCCACATTGGTACTCAGCACCACCCGGCGCCCCCGATGAGCGCTGAAAATACGGTGTTGCTCTGCCTGGCTCAGGCGGGCATACAACGGCAGTATTTCGGTATCCCTGAACTCGCAATGTTTCAGATGATGGTGCACATCGCGAATATCACGCTCACCGGCGAGGAACACCAGCACATCACGGGCCAGGGGTAGCCCCTGTTGCCGCTCTTCACGCTGGATCTCCTGCAAAACCTCTTCCACCTGCCGGGACAGTTCCTGCCCGTCGCCGGGGGGCCGGTAACGCATCTCTACCGGATACGTCCGTCCAGACACTTCCAGAACCGGTGCCCCCGCGAAATGCTCGGCAAAGCGGGCATGGTCGATGGTGGCGGAGGTGATGATCACCTTCAGGTCCGGACGACGGGGCAGCAATTGTTTTAAGTAACCGAGAAGGAAATCGATATTGAGGCTGCGTTCGTGAGCCTCATCAATGATCAACGTGTCGTACTGGTTGAGGAAACGGTCCTGCTGAATCTCGTTGAGCAGCATACCGTCGGTGAGCACCTTGATCAGGCTGGTGTCACTGACTTGCTCGGCAAAACGGACCTTGAACCCCACCGTGGAGCCCAGAGGGGATTTCAACTCTTCAGCGACCCGGCTGGCCACCGCACGGGCGGCAAGACGTCGTGGCTGGGTATGCCCGATGGTGCCCTCTACCCCCCTGCCCAATTCCAGACAAATCTTGGGCAGCTGGGTGGTTTTCCCGGAACCGGTTTCCCCGGCAATCACCACCACCTGATTATCACGAATCGCCGCCTTGATCTCTTCCCGGCTCGCCACCACCGGCAGGTCTGGCCATTCGAGAACAGGCACGGCGGCCAACCGCTGTTCACGGTTGGCAACAGACGCCGCCATCGCCAGCGCGACATTATCCACCGCCTTGGCACTGCGCTTTTCCACCGGCAAACGCGCCAGACCATCGATGCGCTTTTTCAAACGAAAGCGATCGGCCTGGCGGACGGTTTTAAGCTGGGTGTACAACGAGTTCAGAGGCATGAGCGAACAGTGAATAGTTAACAGTTAACAGCGCGCGAACACGCACAGTGATGACAGCACGGCTGCACCCGCGACGTCAGGTTTGGATTCTGATTTGCACTATTCCCTGTTAACTGTTCACTTTTCACTAACATGCAGCCACGCCTTCCCTTTCTCGGTCAGCCCGCCCTTGGCAATGGTCAGGTAGGCGGTGCTCGGTTCGCTGGGGCTCACCTTGACCTGGAAAGTCATCAATTCATCACGGCGGAATGCATGCAATTCCACTGTTTCGCCGGGCAGGAAATTGGCCAGCAAATTATCGATGTTAGCGGCGGTGGCCTGCAGACCATCTACCGCAATGATGATGTCCCCGGCAGACAAACCTGCTGCCATGGCAGCACCCTGCTCGAATGCCACCGCGATCCGCGCGCCGAGCGGGTCTGCCGACAAACGCACCCCCAGATTGGGGATCCCGTCCTTGCCCAGCTTGCCGCCGTTATCGCCATGCCCGGCAGCACTGCGCCAGTGCAATTCCACCCCACGCTCGGCCAGCATTTCAGACAGGGGCAAATCTTCGGTGCTATACAAGGCCTGCTCAAAAAAGCCTGACATATCGCAACCCGCAATATCTTCTGCCAGCGGCTGAATGCCCTGTTCAGGCACACCCTCACCGGTTTTTCCATAGCGCTCCCACAGCAGGCGCATCAGATCATCCAGAGACTTTTTCTCACCGGTGAGGTTTCGCAGGGTCAGGTCCAGCGCCAGTGCCACCAGGGAACCTTTGGTGTAATAACTGACGATGGCGTTGGGCGCATTCTCGTCCTGCTTGTAGAAGCGGGTCCAGGCGTCAAAGCTGGACTCTGTCACTGTCTGCCGGTGACGGCCTTGTCCGCGGTAGACACGGGTCATGGTCTGCCCCAGCAGTTCAAGATAGCTCTGCGGCGAAATCCGTCCTGTGCGCGTGAGTGACAGGTCATCGTAATAGCTGGTGATTCCTTCAAACGCCCACAGTAGTTCGGTGTGCACTTCCTGTGAGAGATCGAACGGGGTAAACGCAGCCGGCTTGATGCGCTTCACGTTCCAGGTATGAAAGTACTCGTGGCTGCACAAACCCAGGTAGTTGCGATAGCCCTCGCGTACCTTGGCCGGATCATCCGTGCGTTTGGGCAGATCGTCCCGGGCACACATCAAGCTGGTGGAATTGCGATGCTCCAGGCCACCATAACCATTGCCCGTAACCAGCGTCATGAACACGTACCGGTCCATGGGCGCCGGCTCGCCGAACATGCGGATATGGTGTTCGCAAATCGGCTTGAGGTCGCGACACAGCCGCGCCATATCAGCATGATGACGCCCGGCAAGCACCACCCAGTGCTGCACGCCGCACGCGTCGAAGCTGGCGTAATCGAACGGCCCCATTTCCACCGGATGATCGATCAGGGCGTCATAGTTATCGGCACGAAAACGGCCAAAGTCCAGTTCGGACCCCGACAATCGCTGTAGCCCGGTCGCTACCTGCCATCCGGCATAGGCATGGCCCTCCGGGGCCTCGATCTCCACTTCGCAAGGCTCATCCTCGTGGCCCATGGGCGCCAAGAACACGCAGGTACCATTGAAATAACCGTGGGTCGTATCGAGATGCGCGCCCCGGACAGACAGGTCCCAAGCGTACACATGATAGTGAATCTGTACGGGTCCCTCGCAGGGAGGCAACTGCCAGGTCTGTTTGTCGACCTTGGCTACCGGCAGGGTTTCGCCCTGGCTGCTGGCTTCAACATGGACCAGGTGACGGGCAAAATCACGGATCATGTAACTGCCAGGAATCCAGGCAGGCATGCTGAATGCCTGCCCCTCAGGCATCGGGTTCGCCACCGTCAGCGTGACTTCGAACAAATGCGCTTGCGGGCGTAGCGGGCGAATCCGGTACTCAATCATGGGGACTCCTGCAGAGGGTTTCACAAACAAAAACCGGGGGCATAGCCCCCGGTTGGTGATGCATGATTCTGGATCAGATCATGTCATCCTTGGCCATGCGGTCGACGACCGCCTTGGCCACACCGGTCGTGCCAGCTTCCAGATCCGCCGGGTTCACCGTGGTGGTCTTGGCCGACCATAATAACTTCTCCGGGTCGAGCTGGTACAGGTTCGACTCCAGGAAGTACTTCTTGTCATTACTGAAATAACCGGGCTCGTATACGGCGCTCTGACGCACGTAGAAAGTCTGGCCCATGGCACCCTGCACTGCGATATCCGGGGCATAGTTCATCCCACCCTGGGTGTAGTGCATTTCTTCTTTCACATCGATCAGGGTCACCACCAAGGCAGATTCATACCCCCGGGCAGCAATGTCTGCGGCCATTTCCTTACGGTCCTTGCCCTTGCCATAGTCCGCACCCAGCACCGGCAGAGAGGCAGTCGCCTCAACCTTGCGCTCCTGAAGGGCCGCAACCAGACGTTCCTCCACTGCCGTACGGATATTCGGCTGATCCACCAGCGCAATCACCAGCACCTTGTTAACGTGATCACCGGGCGCATGGCCCTTGACCCGTGACGAGCTGGTGACATCCGTGTTGTGGGAAGTGACACAGGCGCTGAGTAAAACCGCGCTTACCAGTGTCACAAGGAGGGCTGTTATTCTTGCTATCATATCCATCCTCATTTGATCAGCTTGACCTTGCCATGGCGTTCGCACAGGCTGGCGACGCATCCGGAGAGCATATTATGACCCAAGAACGCCTGCTTCACACCACCAACGACAGCCACACTGTAGCCATTCACTATTGGCCCTCCAACGTGGCCGCGCCCAAGGGGGTGGTAGTCTGGCTTCACGGCATGGCAGAGCACGGCGGACGTTACGGTGCATTTGCGCGCTACCTGAACAATCGGGGCTGGCACCTGTATTGCCCGGATCACCGTGGTCACGGTGAGAGCATCGGCGAGAGTTGCCCCAAAGGCCACTTCAGCGATCGTCACGGGTGGAAAAAGGTGGTCAACGATGCCGCGGATGTCGTTGACCTTGCCCGCGAACGCCACCCAGGCCTGCCTTGTGTGCTCGGCGGTCATAGTATGGGCTCATTCATCGCGTTGGCCGTGGCAGAGACCGACACGGCTGAATCCCTCGCCGGGCTGGTCCTGTGCGGCAGCGACTACCACCCTGCCATGTATTACAACCTGATGCAGCTTCCCATCCAGCTGGCGCGTCTGCGCAACGGTGGCCGAGGCAGCAGCCCGTTGATTCGCAAAATGACATTTGGCGCCTGGGCCGGTCAGGTACCCGAGCCGACAACCGATTTTGACTGGCTCAGTACAGAGCCCACCGAGGTCAACGCCTACATTGAAGACCCGCTTTGCGGTTTTGACTGCAGTACCGAAACCTGGCTACAGCTGGTGCAGGGCCTGCGTCAGGTGCACAGTGTCGCGTCACTCTCTGAGCTCCCTGAAGCCCTGCCGGTGCTGCTGCTCGGCGGGGAAGCCGACCCCATGAGTAATATGGGCAAGGGGATGATGGCGTTGGAAAATGTGTTGCACGCCATGGAGCAACCGGTAAAAGCGCACTTCTGGCCCGAAGGCCGGCATGAGATTCTCAATGACCAGTGCCGCGATGACGTTCATCAGGCGGTCGGAGAATGGCTGGAGCGTCTGGAAGGGCTGGGAAGCTGAACCTTTCCTGCGGAAAGCCGGAATTCGGCTAGCACGATAATAAAAAAACGGGCCAGATGGCCCGTTTTTCATGACATCGGAACGCTTAACCGAACAAGCTGTTCTTGATGTCCTTCAGACCCGCGACCGTGCTGTCCCAGGTCTTTTCCACGCTGTCTTTCACATCTTCCCAGCGAGCATTGCTGTCGTTGCGCACTTCATCCAAACGGGATTGCAGCTCTTGGCGCTTCTCTTTCAGCTCCAGCTTGCGGCTTTCCCACTGGTGGCGCACATCTTCGCTGGCCTTGTCAGCCTTCACCTGCAGTTTATCGAACTCGTTATCCAGTTCGTCCAGCTTGCCTTTCACTTTTTCGATGAAAGTATTGCGATCCATCACAAACTCCTTTCAATGAATGGGTACCCCTAAGCATGGGGGGCATCCGCGGCATTTCCATGGCCGCAATGTAAAATCACTGTGAAACTGCTGGCTCCCCCTGAGTGGGATCCAGCACCGCCACGTAACCCAGGTAGCGGTTCTTGATCTGGCGGACATATTTCACTGGCTCCGCGCCTCTTACATACCCATAGCGTGCTTGCCGGGCATATTGCGGTTTGGAGAGCAACAACATCGCGTCTTCGGTATGGCCAAACCACTTGTCAGGGTCTTTACCGATACGCTGGGCGAGCCGACGCGCATCCTCGACGTGCCCGTGGCCCGCATTGTACGCCGCCAGAGTGAAGTACAATTTTTCTGCCAGGTCCAGGCGCGCGGGGAAACGCTGCTCAAGCCAGTCCAGGTACGCAAGCCCTGCCCCAACGCCGTTCTCAGGTTTGGTCAAATTGCTATAACCAAACTGGCGACCGGTACGCGGCATGACTTGCAGCAGCCCCTGTGCACCAGCGAACGAACGGGCATTGGGATTAAAGTGACTCTCCTGATACATCTGCGAGGTAATCAGCCGCCAATCCAGGCCATACTTCAGGGACTCTGTTTTCACCAGCTCATCATAGGGTGAGATATCACGCCCTGCCTCCACGCGGTATTCCTGATGAACCTGGATCGTTTTCTTTTCCTTGAAGTATCGGTTGTACGTTACGTTGTAGAAGAGCCCCCGGTAATTTTTTCGAATATAGCTGTTCAAGGCTTTGCGCAGCGCATTCTGCTCCTGCCGTAATCCCCAGGCGATCTGCTTGGCCGGCTCGAATTGGTACAACACCGCAATATCATCACGGTAAGTGGCTTCCATGGCCGCCAGATGGCTGTCTGCCATAGTCAGGGCATAATCACCGTTAGCCACCGCGTTGATCAGCATCTCTGTGCTGGCCCCGTCCACTTCTTCAATGGTCAGCGCCAGCCCACCTTCGCGTAACGCTTTCAGGGTGTCGTAATAAGCCGTTTCTGGATTCACCGCAATGGTCCGTCCGGCCAGCTGATCCAGACTGGTCAGCGGCTCCTGCCCTGCCGGACCAATAAGCTGCTCATTAATGTCGAGATAGCGCTCGGAAAAAACCCACCCGGCCTCTTGTCGCTCCGGTGTCACTGTCATGGAAGCCGCAATCACATCGCCCTGCCCTGCCTGCAAAGCATCAAACATGGCAGAGGGGGTATCACGCACCACCACACTCAAGCGCAACTTGTGCTGCTTGGCGAAGTTTTTCATCAGGTCGTAATCAAAGCCCATCAACTCCCCCCGCCACATGAAATAACTGGCCGGGTTGTTGGAGGTGATAACCCTTAATACACCGTGCTTGCGAATCGCCTCCCAATCACGGGTTTCAGGTTCTGCCACGGAGCTGGTGACCCGTTCACTGGTAATGTACTGGTTGATTTCCGCCAGCAACTGCTCGCTGGAAGGGCGTACGGCCCAGGCGATTCTGCGCTTTCGATTGACCACCGGCCCTGCGACCACGTCACCCTCCTCGGTGAGCAGGATATCCAGCATGTTGCTGTCGATAATCGTAGAGGCAAGCTCACCCGACTCTACCGCCTGTACCAGCTCTTCATCCGACAGATTGCTGTCAACGACTTCTACCTGAACATGCGCATGCCGCTTGGCCAGTTTTTCGGCCGTTTCCTGGTAGGCACTGCCCTCCGGAACGGAAATGACCAGTGACTCCATCTCAGCAATGGTCTGGTCGCTACGATCAGCCGGTAGCACCAGTTTTTCCTGAACGGCGTTGATTGGCGTCGAGAACGACAGCGTCTTTTGACGTGCCTTGGTGACCGAGTAATTGGTCACAATGATATCGGCCTCGCCGGCGTTCAGCAGAGAACCCAGCTCACCAAAGTTATCGGCGTAGACCCATCGGGGCTTCAGACCCAGGTAGCGGACAAAGGCCTCTGCCTGTACCTGATATTCACTGGCAGGAATCCCGTCGCGGGGCAGCCCGGCCGGGTCGTCGAAACGCGGGGCCAGCAGGCGGATAAAGCCCCGCTCTTGCAAGGCATCCAGGTCGCCGGTTTCCTGATAGTTTTCAAAGCTGGCCACCGCCTCGCCCACCTCGGGCTCTCCTGCATCGCAGGCCACCAACAGCATGGCACACAGCCACAGGCAACATTGCAGAACCGTACGCATGACTCCCCCGTTATGACGTGTTCTTTGCCCTTAGGGTACCGTCTGTGACTGCAAGCGCAAAAGGGAAACGACAAAGCCCACGGGGAGCACGACAAAAGCGTGGGGTATCGCGGTCGAACCACCGCTCCCACTGGTCAACCGCTTTAGAGTGACAGAATCGCTTGAAAGCTAGCCTCCCCCAGGGGAAAAGTTCCCACTACCGCAGGCCAGCCAAACTGTGGGAGCGGTGATTCCACCGCGAATAATAGGCCAGGTAAATAAACCATAAAAAAGGTTCATCACGGGTTTGCGGGAAAAGCCTGATTTGATCCTCCCATCTATCCGTAGGAGCGTCGGTTATTCGCTCCGCTCACCCTTCGGGCCGCCCTGCGGGCGTTCCTTCGCTACGCTCGGTGGCGGCGCGATTCCAGACCAGGATCAAAAACGTTTCCGCCACAGAGATCACGGAGATCACTGAGGCAAGCCATTGTTTTGACTCAGTGAACGCTATGTCCTCTGTGGTTAATCTGCCTTTAACAACGCTGGCTATCGCGCCGCCAGCGACGCTTGTATGTT
>NZ_AQOQ01000060.1:0-6841 GCF_002888555.1 Alcanivorax sp. MD8A
TTCAGGACACGCTGAGCATGCAAGGAGTTGTTCAGAGGTTCCCTGAACGTGGTGGTGGAGATGCCGGGCACACGGCACAGACGAAAAACCGCGTTGCCATCTGTTGTTCAGGGCGTGCCGCTTTTCATTTCAACCGGGAGAGAAGTATGAGTACCAACCTGTTTAACCTTGAGGGCAAGATTGCCCTGGTCACTGGTGCCAGCCGTGGTATTGGCGAAGAAATTGCCAGGCTGCTGGCCGAGCAGGGGGCACATGTCATTGTGTCCAGTCGCAAGATCGATGACTGTCAGGTGGTCGCCGATGCCATCAAGGCGGGGGGGGGCAAGGCGGAGGCCTATGCCTGTCACGTGGGTGAGCTGGCACAGATTCAGGCCATCTTTTCCCACATCCGTGAGGTGCACGGCAAGCTGGATATTCTGGTCAACAATGCGGCGGCCAATCCTTTCTTCGGGCATATCCTGGATACCCCGGTCGATGCCTTCGACAAGACTGTGGATGTGAACCTGCGTGGTTATTTCTACATGTCCGTGGAAGGGGCCAAGTTGATGCGCGAACACGGTGGTGGTGCCATCGTGAACACAGCCTCGATCAATGGCATCAGCCCTGGCGACATGCAGGGTGTGTATTCCATTTCGAAAGCGGCGGTGATCAGCATGACCAAGTCCTTTGCCCAGGAATGTGCCCAGTTCAACGTTCGCGTCAACGCGCTGTTGCCGGGCCTGACCAAGACCAAATTTGCCGGTGCCCTGTTCACCAACGACGACATTTACCAAACCGCCATTTCCCAGATTCCCATGCGTCGCCATGCGGAGCCAAAAGAAATGGCCGGTACCGTGCTGTATCTGGTGTCCGATGCCAGCAGCTACGTGACGGGTGAATGTGTGGTGGTTGATGGTGGGTTCACTATCTGAGTTATCAGTTATGAGCTATCAGCTACAAGCTAAGAGCTAAGAACTGACAGCTGACAGCTCATGGCTCATGGCTCATAGCTGATGGCTGATAGCTGCCGTTTGGAGAACATAATGGATCCGATTCTCGATTTTACCGGCAAGACTGTCTTGATCACTGGCGCGGCCAGCGGGTTTGGCAAGTTGCTGGCGCAGGAGCTGGGCAAGCGCGGCGCGGCGCTGGTGCTGGGTGACATCAACATGGATGCCCTGAATGCCCAGGCAGATGCCCTGGCCGGGCAAGGCGTGAAAGTGGCAGCGCTGCGTTGTGATGTTTCCCGCGAAGCCGACTGCAAGGCCATGGTCGATACCGCGCTGGCCCAGTTCGGTCACCTGGATATGGCGGTGAACAATGCCGGCATCGCCCACGGTTTTATTCCCTTTGATCAGCTCACCGAAGAAGTGCTGGATCAGCAGGTCGGCGTCAACGTCAAAGGCGTGATGTACGGCATGAAACACCAGATCGCGGCCATGAAGGAAAACGGGGGCAGCATCGTCAACGTGAGCTCCATGGCGGGCCTCGGTGGGGCACCCAAGATTGGTGCCTACTCAGCGGCCAAGCATGCGGTGATCGGCCTGACCCGCACTGCAGCGGTAGAATTTGCCAAGCGCAACATCCGCGTGAATGCGGTGTGCCCGTTCTACACCCATACGCCCATGGTGGACGAAGGCAACCTGTCCGAGAACAAGGATACGGTGCATGCCATGTTGGCGGCGGGTTGCCCCATGAAGCGTCTCGGCCAGCCGGAAGAAATTGTCACGGTAATGCTGATGATGTTGTCGCCGGCGAACAGCTACATGAATGGCCAGGCGATTGCCGTGGATGGCGGGGTGTCAGCGTTCTGATCGTTGTTGCGGGTTCCTGTCCCGGCCGTATGCGCCGGGGTGGGAGCGTTTGAGTTCTACCAGTTCAGGGTGACGCCAGCGTAGTAACCCAGACCCGGACCGGGTTCGAAGTAGCCACGCTCGCTAACCGGTCGGTCGCTGTTGGCGTTGATTCGCAGGTTGCTGTAATACCCGCGGTCGAGCAGGTTGTTAATGCCCGCAAACAGACTCCACCGTTGTTTCCCCAGGCGCCATTGCTTGCCGCCTTTCAGATTGATCAGCAGCTCACTTCCCACTCGGGTGACATTGGTATTTTCGGCATAGCGATGCGAGCTGAATATCCCTTCCAGAGCGGCAAACAGGCCGCTTTCGTTTTGCCAGTATGCTTCGGCGTAGAGATGATGCTCTGGTAAGCCGGGTAGCCGTTTCCCGCTCACATCGGCCTGTTGCTGGTTGTCCTGAAACTCCACAAAACGAAAATCGGACCAGGTCCATGACAGCGCCAGCGTGAGCTGGTCGGTAGTGGCATGCTCCAGAGACAGCTCAATACCATCACGGCGGGTTTTGCCCGCATTTTGGTAGAAGGTGCGCCCATTCAGATCGTAGGGGGTGATTTCATCGTCAACGTCTACCCGAAACAGGGCGGCCTCCAGGTAGAGCCGGTCCAGCAAGCTGCTGCGTACGCCAAGCTCCATGTTTACGGCGGTCTGTGAGGTGAGCGCTGGATTAAAGCCGCCCGCACCGGAGGGATTGGCCAGTTCGGTGAAGGTCGGGCTTTCAAACGCGGTGCCGGTGTTGGCGTAAAGGGTGTGGTGGCGTGAAAGCTGCCAGGCTAGGCCAGCGCTGTAGCTGGTTTCGTCAAACGCCCGTTCGCCACTGTTATCGCCGTCACCCAACAGGTGATCGTCGATGGTCATGCGTAACCGGTCGGTTCGGGCCCCAACGGTGAGCATCAGGTTGTCGGTCACATGGCTGTCCAGTTGCATGAAAACCCCGCTGGCCGTGGCGTACTGATCCTCATCAGCGGTGACCGAGGTAATCGCCCCGTTGGCATTGACCGCATGGCGCCCCCGGGCATCTTGTTGGCGGTCTGCATCCAGTCCGACCAGAAGTCGGTGAGGCCGATCCCGCACAGTGAAGGGCAGGGTGGCATCCAGGCGGGCGCCGTAGAAAAGACGGTGGTAATCAATCAGGCTGCTGCCAGGAAACGGAAGTTGCTGTTGAAAGTCCCGCTGGCTGACAAACAGCCGGGCGTTGATCACCGCATTGCCCAGGGCGTCATCGCGATAGTGCAGGCCAAGACGCTGCTGATCGACCGTCTGGCCGGCGTCCAGCGTGTTCGAAAAGCGGGTGGCCATGTGACGGTCCTGATGAGCCTGTTGGCGGGTGAGTCCGCCCGGGTCGTTGGCATAGGGCGTATCCATGGCCGTCAGGAAAACGGTGAGGGCACGATCCTCGTCAGGTTGCCAACCGGCTTGTCCTGTTAACTGATACTTGCGTACCTCGCTCTGCTCTCGGTGGCCGGCATAGTCCAGTGCTGTCAGGCTGAAGGCCTGGTGGCTTCGCTGATGGTGACTACTGGCCTGAACGTTGGCCTGGCGCAGGGCATCATTGCCGCCGATCACTGTGGCACTGGCGGATTCTGTTACTGGCTGGGCCGCGGTGCGGATATCCACCAGGCCACCGGTAGCATTGCCGTACAGCAGACTGCTGGGGCCTCGAAGTATGGTGAGTTGTTCCACCGCGAAGAGATCAATGCTGTCCAGCTGCGACTGACCGTCTGGCAGTGTCTCCGGGAACCCATCCACGTTCACCCGCAGTCCGCGTACCCCAAACGGCGAGCGAGCACCGAAGCCCCGGGACGATAGGCGCAGGCCCTGGGCAAAATTGTAGCGGTTCTGCAGATACAGCCCGGGCACCCGGTTAAGGCTTTCATCCAGTTGCAGGCGAGGTTGGGCTTGCTGCCGCCGATCCGCCTCTATCACTGTGATGGCGGCAGGGGTATCGGCCAGAGGGCGTTCCATGCGGGTGCTGGTGACGGACACCGGTTCCAGTATCGGTGTTTCGTTCCCTTCAGCCTGGGACGCCAGCACCAGCAGCGCAAAAAAAGACGGAGATTTCATGTACAGCATTCCATGGTGGGTAATGTTGTACAGGACACGCGAGTCAAAGAAAACGGTAACGTTCGGCGGGCGTTGCTCTCTCAAACGTTAGCGGCCCTCTCCCGCTTGCGGGAGAGGGCGACAGTGAGAGGGAAAGGGGCGGATGACGGATGTCCGTCGTCAGTGAAGCTTTTTACGCGTCTTCTTGCGCTGGCTGGCCTGCTCATGTTGTTCGGTCAGCATGCCGTCCTTGCCAAAGAGGCGCTCACGCCATTCGTCCAGCAACGCATCGGTATCGTGCTGGGATGGGTGGAAACCCGGCTTGAAGAAATCCAGGTATTGCGGCCAGAGCTTGGTAAACAGGCCTTTGCGCCCAAACAGGAATTTTAGCCCTTTCCAGTTGTTGCGCAGGTCCAGCAATTTGCCATCGGAGGCCAGCATCTGCGCCTGAAAAATCCCGATGACGGCAAAGAAAACAACGGTCACCGGAATCATGGTGCCGGCCCGCAGCAAGTAGTTGCCGCTGACTTTTTCATACACATCGTAGGCAACCGTCTTGTGCTCGTTTTCTTCCAGCGCATGCCACAGCCACAGTTTCAGTGTCTCCGGGTCGGCCAGTTCGCGGTGGGACTCATCGCGCAGCAGCTGCTCGGCGATGATGGCGGTGTAATGTTCCAGGCTCACGGTGGCAGACAGCTGGAAAATCTTGGGGGTGAATTTTTTGACCCCTCCCAGCAATTTGCCCAGGGTCTTGTCCAGCTTTTCGGTGGGATAGCCGAATTTCTGGCCCAGTTCGTTCCAGGCTTCGTGCTCCTTGCTGTGCATGGCTTCCTGACCGATAAAGCCGGCCACCTGCGCTTTAAGCGTCGGATCAGTAATGTCCTTGCGGTAGTGCCGAACGGCCTGCACAAAGAAATCTTCCCCTTCCGGGAAGAGGGTGGACAGGGTGATCCAGAATGCGCTCAGGAACGGGTCGTCCGCATAGAAATAGCGTTTGGCGGTGGTGGCATCAAACTCAAAGTCCAGCCGACGTGGGGGGATGTTCACGGTGGCGCCAAATGGTACCTTTTCTGCGGTCTTGGTCTGGGTCTTGTTGATGCTGTCGGAAGCTGTTGTTGTCATAAATCCTCCTGGTCCCGGTCTGTCTGACCGTTATATGTCACACTGTGACATTGATCAATGTAATGATGATCAGGGGTGGACGCGGAGGGGTAAATGGCACTTCGGCGCCCGGGGGAGGGCGCCAGTGCCAGTACACAAAACAAGGGGTTTTGTGTCCGTTAATGACTGACCGATGGGCTCAGGAGTCAGCCGGGCAGGAACAGTGACTTGATTTCCAGGAACTCATCGAACCCGAAACGTCCCCATTCGCGGCCGATCCCGGATTGCTTGTAGCCACCAAAGGCGGCCTGGAAATCCGGGCCGGCGCCGTTCAGGTGCACATTGCCCGTACGCAGGCGATTGGCAATCTGCCGGGCCTGATCGTTATCCCCGAACACATAGCCAGACAGGCCGTAATCGGTGTCGTTGGCGATGGCGACGGCTTCTTCAAGGTCCTGGTACGGGATCATGGTCAGTACCGGGCCGAAGATTTCCTCGCGAGCGATGGTCATCTGGTTGTTGGCACGGCTGAACACCGTGGGCTGGACAAAGTAGCCGGTGTCCAGGCCCTCGGGCATGGCGGTGCCTCCGCATACCAGGGTGGCGCCTTCCTCGATGCCTTTCTCGATCAGTGCCTTTACCCGCTGATGCTGGCGGCCATTGGCGATTGGTCCCATGACGGTGGCGTTGTCGGCCGGGTTGCCTACGGCAATGCTGGCACAGACGCGGGCGGCAATCTGTTCTGCTGCGTCGAGCTGGTCGGCGGGAACCAGCATGCGTGACGGCGCATTACAGCTTTGGCCGGTGTTGTTCATCATTGCCCGCACCCCGTGGGTCACGGCCTGTTCCAGATCACAACCGGGCAACAGGATGTTGGCGGATTTGCCGCCCAGTTCCAGTGACACTCGTTTGATGGTGTCGGCGGCTTCCTTGCTCACCGAGGCGCCAGCCCGGGTGGAGCCTGTCAGCGAGACCACATCAATGCGCGGGTCGGACGAGAGCTGAGGACCGACTTTGGCGCCATCGCCGTACACCATGTTGAACACGCCGGCAGGCAGGCCAATCTCGTCGATCATTTGCCCCAGCAGGTTGGCGGACAGGGCCGCGAATTCACTGGGCTTGAGTACCACTGTGCAGCCCACGGCGAGGGCCGGAGCCAGCTTGCACATGATCTGGTTCATGGGCCAGTTCCATGGCGTGATCAGTGCACAGACACCTGCGGGCTCGTGACGAATCACCGAGCCGCCCTGGGTTTCCTCAAAGGGGAAGTCGCGGGCGATTTCGATGGCGTTGTTGAGGTGTGCCATACCAGCGGGGGCTTGGGCCTTGCTGGCCAGTCCGATGGGGGCGCCCATCTCTCGGCTGATGGCGTCGGCAATTTCGGGCAGGCGTTGTTGGTACAGCGCCAGCAGCTTTTCCAGGTACTCGAGTCGGGTGGCCAGCGGCGTTTCACTCCAGCCAGTAAAGGCGGCAGTGGCCGCGGCGATGGCGCTGTCGATGTCTGCCGCTTCGCCAAGCGGAATCTGTGCTTCAGGTTGTTCCGTGGCGGGGTTGATCACGGCGTGAGTCTGGCAGCCGGAAGAAGGGGTGACCCAGCGACCATTGATATAGAACTGTTGCAGCGTATCCATGGAAACGTCCTTTGATCGGTTAGCGTGTCCAGTGTAGGTGACTGAATGGCTCATGCCCACAATAATGAAATGATATTTTGAAATATTGACCGGCGCTGGCCTGACATGACATGGTTAGAGCCTGAGCCATTGTGGGTCAAAGGCAACAGGGCCGCCATGGCAAGGCTTATGCATGAAAAACGTGTTTTGTTATATTGGCGCCCCTTGGGAGCCTCTGGATAACTCCTTGCGTGCT